>DAISHL010000028.1:0-12737 GCA_036822555.1 Bacteroidota bacterium
ATTGGAAAGTATACCTCTAGTAAAGATATTTAAAATCTCCCAAATACGTGTTCCCTAATTTAAAATATCCCCCTTTTAATATTCGCTTAAAACAGAATGCAAGGAATGAGATCTCTGTGTTTGATTTGCTTCGAAAAAGGTGGTTGCGCCTAACACCGGAAGAATGGGTTCGCCAGCACTTGGTAAATTATCTGATCTCTGTACTCGGATATTCTCCTTCATTGATATCTCTTGAAAAGGAGATAGAATTGAATGGAACTAAAAAGCGTTATGATATTGTGATCTATTCAAAGGATCTTAAACCCTTGGTGATCATCGAATGCAAAGCTCCGGAGATCGTGTTGTCAGAATCGGTGCTTGAACAGGTGCTGCGTTACAATTTGGTATTACAAGTGCCTTATACCATGATCAGCAACGGATTAACGGATGCTGTCTATCATCATTCGCAGCGCATTCAGGAACTTCCTTTTCGTGAGAAGTAAATTCGTTTGTGGATAAGGTATGAGATGATCATGCTTATAACAGCACCACTAAAGGCAAGAGCCATGTCTTTTTGAGGATCCCACACATCTCCCTGTATTCCCAAATACGCAACGCCTTGCGCAGGAAATAACACTTCGGCAACCGCCCATTCTATAACTTCATACAGCCCGCTAAATGAAATGGTGATCTCGCATGGCAGCACCCAGCAAACCCAGCCAGGCCATTGAAACCAATTCTTAAAGTAATCATGCATTGGATAGGCAAGTAAAAAACCAAAACTGAAGTGAACGATCCGATCGTAATTATTCCTTTCCATATCAAACGTGTCCTTGAGCCAGTATCCAAAAGGATTTTCGGCATAGGTATATTTTGAGCCATACACATGCATGCATAAGTAAATGCATATGAGTACATAACTTACCAATGAGAATTTAAATTTCTAATAACTATAAAAAAGCACAATTAGGAATAGGAATACAAGTGTATTCTCCAGAAACCAGTTCGCCAGATCATTAGTGCCTATGAGTGTACTTAGCCAAACACCGCAAAAAACCAGCAGTAAAATCACATGTTTTGTGATGTCTTTCACAGTCGATCAATTCTTTATAAATTTCTTCTGTACTGTTTGCTTATTGGAATTTGTGATGCGAAGGATATATACGCCATTTGAAAGGTCATTAAGGCTTAATGTGTAGGATGTGTTATTAGAAATGGCAGGCACACGAACTATTTCTCCTAGTGAATTGAACACAGTAATCGCAAGATCTGTTTCCTGTGTTTTGATAGTGATATATGAATTGGCAGGGTTAGGATATATCAGAAGCTCATTTGCCAATTCATGTTTATCAATATTTGTTAGCAGATTCAATTTGTATTTGCTGAAGAATCTCCATATTTCTGCGCTGGCATTGAAATCCATGCATGTTACTCCAATGGCAATTGGTGCCCCTGGCCAGGTATGTCCGCCATTGATCACCTTGTATAGCTCTACATCTGCATTGTTTGTTCCGCCTGTATAACGGTAGTGAATGGCCGTGGCTCCATCTGTTGTATTCACATTTGTTACAGAGGTTGTCAGCGGCGATGATAAACATGAATTATGCTTGGCCCATTTTTTCACAACACTGTCAATATGTGCAAAGGTGGCATCGCCATTGTATGGCACGGTGGCATCGTTTGTGCCATGGATCTCCATTACCGGCACTGGTCTTGGAGGTGATGAACTGAACCATGAATTGAGCATACTGCCTGTAACCGAGGCAATGGCTGCAAATCTATTGGAAGCGTTACATGCAAGGTAATAGCTCATGATGCCGCCATTGCTCATGCCACAACTATAGATGCGATTATTATCAATGTTATAGGTCAGGTTCAATGAATCTATCAGATCATTCATGTATAGAAGATCATTGGCGCCCGGGCCAAAACCAGCATTCCAGTATTGATTTCCGTTGAACAAGGTTCCTTCAGGCAGTACCATTAAGAATTTAGCAGTATCTGCAATGGGCATAAAATTGCTGTACAGTTGCTGAGAGAGTGCATTGGATGTATAGCCATGAAGGTTGAACACCAGTGGAGCAGGAGTGCTGCTGTTGTATGCAAGTGGCACATAAAGCCTATATTTTCTATAGATGTTATTTGACTTGATGCTATCAAGAATGGTGGTGCCTGTTTGTGAAAAAACAAAAAAGCCTGTTAGGGTTAACAGGCTAATGAATACTAATTTTTTTATTCTCATGTGTTAGATTAATTGTTTAACATCACCGGCATCACAAGCATCAAAAGATCTTCAGATGGGTTAGTTTTATTCACAGGTAAAATAATTCCGGCACGATTAGGAGCGCTCATCTCAAGAATGATCTCATCGCTTTCAATATTGCTTACCATTTCAATTAAGAAACGTGAATTAAAACCGATCTCCATATCTTCACCAACATAGGTACATGTTAGTGTTTCATGTCCTTCATTAGCAAAGTCAAGATCCTCCGCATTAATGGTCAGCTGGCTCCCGGCGATCTTTACGCGTATTTGATGCGTTGCTTTATTTGCGAATACACTGATACGCTTTAAAGCTCCTAGGAAGGCAACACGGTCAACGGTTAATTTATTTGGGTTTTGTTTAGGAATAACAGCCTCGTAATTCGGGTATTTACCATCGATCAATCGGCACATCAAATTCACATTTCCAAAACTGAATAAGGCATTCGTTTTGTTGAATTCAACTTTAACTGCATCATCAATTCCGGTAAGTAAATTCTTAAGTACATTCAGAGGCTTCTTTGGCATGATAAAGCTTGCAGAAGCACCTGCCTTGGCATCATTGCGTATGTAACGTACCAACTTATGTGCGTCTGTTGCAACAAAGATAGAGCTTGATTCGGTGAACTGGCAGAATACACCATTCATTACTGGTCTGAGGTCGTCATTACCTGTCGCGAAAATGGTTTTATTGATAGCAGAGGCAAGTATGTCGCTTTTGATCACAATGGATGTTTGCGATTCGATCTTTGCCATTTTCGGATAATCATCTCCGTTGTGTCCACTTATGTTGTAATCACCATTCTCAGTTTTTAGTTTAGTTGAGAATTTGGTCTTGTCAATAATGAAAGATATGGGTTGCTCAGGTAAATTAGATAGTGTCTCGATCAATGTTTTTGCCGGAATAGCTATCGATCCGTCCTTAGATGATTCCACCTTTACAGATGTTGTGATAGCGGTCTCCATATCGCTTGCAGAAATGGTCAACTCACCCTTTTCAACTTCAAATAAAAAACAATCTAAAATTGGTACAGTATTATTGGTGCCAAGTACACCGCTAATGGCTTTTAAATGCTTTAATAACGTAGAGGCTGAAACAACAAAATTCATATCATTAATTTTAGTAAACAAAATTAATGCAAGCCTAAAATTTTGGCTTCTTTCTGAAAGGGAGTTATAAGTTACTTTTTAACAGTGGCAGGACCTTTGAAATATTCGGTTGTAATGAATAATTTTCCGAAAACATAATATTGTATCACAGCCCATTCTTTTTTATCATCAAAATTCACATAAAGCCTGTCTGGGTCATACTTATACCTTATCCCATATTCTGCATTCTTATAGGTAGGTGGATGTTTGTAGTAAAACTTATAATCATGTTTTTGATTGGTCTTATCAGTGATCACAAAGGTTGCAAATGGCTTTGAGGCACTTAAAGAATCAGCGATCTTTTTGTCAGTTGTTGTAAAAATGGCCTCGCTATTAAGATTTTGAAAGTAAGCCAAGTATTGTTTCATAGCCATTTCGTTGAATGCCACGGATTGTTTGTGGTTGTCAATCAGTTCAAATGTTCGTGTATCTTTTAAATTGATGGTAAAGGAGTAATCTGGTTTCACATGGCTCACATACTCGACCTTCAGCATGTTATTAGGTGTAAAATTGATCACACTCAGATCACGCCAGTGTTTTTCTTCAACGATGTAACGTGTGTATAAAAAACCTGTAAAGCCAGGAATGAATACCACATAGGGGTCTTCGTAATTATCACCACTTTCTATATCCGTTAAAAGCATATGTGTTCCTTCTCCATCGGGGGTTTCGTGTCCAACGTAATATTGTTTTACCAATTCATCTTTTGCGTAGATCTCAACCTTAATGGCTCTGTAGGCCAAAACTTTTAATGTTCCTTCTTTGGCCTGGCGTGCAACCGGACGTTTTACCTCAACATTCTTTATTGTTTCAAGCAGAGTAATAATGGCATCCGGTCTAACAAAAAATTTCCCATTTACCATCCAGCCTTTGGGGGTGCGTTCAACAGTACATTGTTTCCCATTCTTATCTGCCATAAATATCTTTGTAATGGCAGCGGTATCCTGATATTTGAAGTTTCTTGAATCTTCATCAAGTGTACTGGCCTTTCCTTTCTTTTTGAATATTAGAACAGATGCAGCAATTAAAAGCACCAGGATGCTTATAATGATGAGTGAGGACTTTTTCATGTGATATCAAAATAAAGGCCTGACAAAGCAGGCCTGTAAAATACAATTCGAAATGTTTTAAAACTCGCTGCGAGTTGCAAATAATGAACTTGCCAATTTGTTATATCTCAATGAAATTTCAAAACCTCCCATATACTTGCTGGCAGCCTTATATCCTGAAATGTTCACATCATAAGATAATCCAACGGCATAGTCACCAAGTTCAAGCAGGAACTGTGGTATCAAAGCATCTTTTGAACGGTAGAAAAGACCAAATCCAATAGAGTTTTGAGCTTTCTCACCTGTTACCTTCGTGCCTGTTTCCAAACGCATTTTTAAATAACTTCCTGCAAGAATTTCATATGCTGTTTTCTTGCGTTGGTAAATGAATGTTGGAGTTAAACTGAAACGAGTATCCTTGATATCCACAACTGAAACCATTGAACCAACCCATCTCACAGGCATACGGTAATTGGCACCGGCAGCGAATTCCTGTTTTGGTCTGTTCAGGTGATAGGCAGCTGCACCCAATCTAACTTTGATCTCGTCATCGTGATCCTGATCCAGTTTTTTGGTCCCAAATTCGTAAGCTAATCCTGCACCAAGATCGGTTGTTGTGAATGAGCGGAAGATCACGCTCTCACCATTACTTAATTCTTCAGTGTCAAACTCATTACCATTGAATTGAGAAGCAAATGTAAGTTTATTGTAATCGGCATTGGTTCCAATAGCACCACCACAAATACCAGCACTTAACACACTTTTCTTAGATACCTTCACCAAACCTGAAATATTTGCCAAGGCAGTGCTTCTTCTAAGTTTCGCTGCACCTGCTGCATCCTGATAGATCACAAGTCCAAGTCCGAGGAATGATTTACGACGCTTACTTTTGAACAAGCCAGCATCAACGGCAAGATTTGTCGTTTGAAACGCCTTACCCATAGATTGCCATTGATTTCGGTAATTCACATTTGCTCTAAAGTATCCCTGAAAGAAACCTGTGTTGGCCGGATTGATCAACAACGGTGTTTCAGTGGCCTGGGAGAAGTGCACATCCTGAGCCATGATCGGCAAAGAAAATCCTAGAGCAACAATGGCCAGTATCGATTTGATGTTTTTCATAATTCCTTTACGTATTACCTTATCTGATTAATGTAACGTTTCCTTTTATGGACTTTAATTCACCCTGTATATTCTTATAAGTGATGTAGTAAGCATACACACCTGTTTGCGCTTGCTGACCATTGAAGTTACCATCCCAGCCAACATTAGGGTCTGTACTTCTGAATACTTCCTGGCCCCAGCGGTTCCAGATGCGCATTTCAAAATCTGTAGAATACTTACCGCTACCCATAATTCCAAACACATCATTTCTGCCATCACCGTTTGGTGAGAAACCGGTAGGAACACCTGCATCTTTTTTACGATCAGTAAACACCGCTTTTACTTTTTCACCTGCCGAATTACTGAAATTGATACCTATTGAATCCAGACTTAAAGGTCTTGCATTATTCTCTGCGTGGTTCTCAAGTTCCCAATGATCGAACACATAATTTGAGTCAGTTGGAATAGCTTTGAAACTCATACCGCCTTTGAAATACTTGCCAGTCCAAATGTAGTATGGCAATACCATGGTGTTTAATTTCACCTGGCCTGCACCTGCAGGTTCAACATCTACTGTGATTTCATATGGACCAATCAATCCATAACAATTCACGTTTTCGCTGAATGCATCGCTCATATATTCACAACGTCTTGAAATTGCCGTCTTAAGCTGTGCCATATTGGTATCCCATGTATCAGGATTAGATACAAAGGCCCCAGGGAACGGAGTGGTGCCCGGATCCTCATGCTTCTTGTATTCCGGACGATAAATGGTGTTAAGATTCTCCCAGTGTTTTAGCAATTCTGTGCAATTCAATGCACCGTTCAATAGATCCTGGTAGCGAGTTAAATAGTCCTTTCTGAATTCACCATTGCCACCATTCTTGTTCATCAATGAAAAGAACATGATCCCTTGTCCGTTATATGCATTCGGACTCAAAGGATAGGTTGGTTGAGAAATGGCACATGGACTGCTGATGGAGTTGTTATACACATAATTGTTTTGAGCAATGGCAGTGTATTGGAAAATGGCAGGCATGTTCCATAGATAGTGATGCCATTTACCGCCTGGTGTTGCCGTATTTGAACCCTTCGCCATGGCAATGTTGTAATTGAACAAATTGCTGTTTTGGCTATAGCTGTTTAAAATGGTCCAATCAATGAAGTTCGGAATATCCAAACGGTTTTTAAGTGTGTTATAATTCGTTGATGGTTGTGTGTATGACGTCGTTGAGAATGGATACGTGGTCACAAATTTGTAAAGATCTGTGGTTGGAGAACCGAACCAGTTATTGGTAGCAGTGTGTGTTTGCACAATACCTTCACCTCCCGGATTGTGGTAGAATAACATGGTTGTGCGGTCGGTCTGTGTTTGCTTATTGTAAAACTCTTCGTAATGTTTATCATACACTTCCTTAAAGTTGTAGGTTCCAATGTACTTACCATTCATGAACACAGCAATTGGCTTAATGTGCAATGGATTCACCTTCAGATCGAATTTAGCAGCCAATGATTGCACGAACACATCACGTAAACCGGTACCAAATGAAGGGTTGGTAGTGTTAGTAGACGGACCTGAGTGTGCTTCAAAATCACCACCGCTCACCTGAAGTACCGGGAAAAGTGTACGTGTACTTGTGCCTAGTTCAGGCACGTTGAACATTTGTGTTTCAAAATTACAACCATATCCAAAACGGTCATCAATTTCAATGTTAAAGCCGCGCTGAGCCGAAAGCCATGATTCATTTACGGGTTTGCTCATTTTGGCATAGCCCTCGGTAACAAATCGTTTTGGGTCAGACGCATTCATTTCAAAGTATTCTGCGTGAACAGAAGTGGACGGACTGCCTACCAGGAACCAATTTGGATTATCGGCAGTGGCAAGTGAAAGCACACCGAATTTTTTAGAGAAATCTGATTCAAGGTGTCCGGTCTCAGCAAAATAGGTGTTGGTCTCGCAGAAGCTTGGTAAATAATTGGTTTCGCACCAGGTTGGTGGTACAGCTGGTACAATGGTCGCAGTTGATTTTGGATAGCAAGCCGCGCGATACATAATGGTTTGTTGCGGCGGGATCAACATGCTTGAGTTTGCGTCAATGTATTGTTGTGCTGTAGGATTCGTTGGAGTTGGATAGGTACCGTCTGTAGTGTAAAAGACCTGAAAGCAGGAAGTATCAATTGGTGCGCCGGCAAAGGTGTTGTAGATCTCAAACGTTGGGGTGCTAACAATTCCGATACCAGGTTTTTCAGTAAAATTAGGTGTTGGTGCATAATCAGGGTAACATGGTAAATTGTTGGCAGCAGTAAATGTTGGGCTTGTATAAACTCTCCATCCCTGAACACCTAAGGTGGTATAGTCTCCCAATAAACGGCCACGTGTGTGGTTTTCCTTAGTTCGCTGAACGAAGATTGAATCACGAACTACTCCGTTTGGTGCCGTTAAGATGATCCATTGTTTCTTACACTGGTCGATCTTGAAATTTGTGTGCATATTGTGGTAACCATTCACGATCTTGGTCTCATTTCTGCCTGACATCCATACCACTGCGTAAGCGCCAATACCCATGGTAAATGTGCTTGGGAATTTCCATTTCTTTAAGTTGGTGCGGTCGTTACTCAGATAATACCCGTTCAAGCTAACGGTTCCGGTAAAGTTATTGTAAAGCTCAACCCAGTCTGAAGGCTCGGCATAATTGTCTAAATTCGAATTTGTTGTATTGGTAACCTGATACTCGTTTAAGCAAATAGCTACAGCAGACTGAGAGTAACCAGTTTGGATGTTAAAAAAGCATGCGAGGAAAGAGAAAATAAGAAGCCCTTTAAATTTTTGCATACGCGTAAAAATTTAGTTTATAAATATGTCCAAATATATAAAATGATACGCGTAAACACAAAGAAAAGTTGGGTTAGAGGCTATTTTTGTTAAATATTGGCTGTTAATTTTAATATTTAACTCGTAACTTCGCACTTTCCCTTTTTCCATCCATGAGCGATATTATCAAACACGAGTGTGGCGTTGCCTTTATAAGGCTTCTGAAGCCGCATAGTTACTACAAACAAAAGTATGGATCGGCAAGATACGGCTTGCATAAAATGTATCAGTTGATGGAAAAAATGGTCAACCGTGGGCAGGATGGGGCAGGAATAGCCACCATTAAACTGGATACAGAGCCTGGGCCAACCTACATTGACAGGTTAAGGTCCATTGAGAGTAAGGCTACTCAGGATATTATCAGTCAGATCACCGACCTATTTGTAAAGGCACAGGCAAAACATCCGGAACACTACAAAAGTGCCGGTTGGCAAAAGGAAAACATTCCGTTTTTGGGTGAACTTATCTTAGGGCATTTACGTTACGGAACATTTGGGAAAAACACGGTTCATAGCTGCCATCCGTTTAGAAAACAAAACAATTGGAAAAGCCGAAATCTGGTGGAGGCCGGCAATTTTAACCTTACCAATGTAGATGAACTGTTTCAGCATTTGGTTGAGTTGGGTCAGCACCCTCGCGAGAAAGCAGATACTGTGACGGTGATGGAAAAGATCGGTCATTTTATTGATAAGGAGAACGAACGATTATTCAAACAATTCAAGGAAAACACAGATAATAATGTAGATATAAGCAAGCTCATTGCTGCAAACATGGACGTTGTGTCTATATTGAAAGAGAGTAGTAAACGCTGGGACGGAGGTTATGTGATGTGTGGTCTTATTGGACATGGCGATGCCTTTGTGTTGCGCGATCCTAGTGGCATCCGACCGGCTTATTACTATAAGGATGATGAGATCATTGTTGTGGCAAGTGAGCGTCCGGTCATTCAAACAGTTCTCAATGTTTCAATTGAGAAAGTTCAGGAATTGAAACCCGGGCATGCAGCCATTGTGAAGAAAGATGGAACCTTTACCGAAGAGATGATCATTGAACCTCAGGAGAGAAAGGCATGTTCATTCGAACGGATCTATTTTAGCAGAGGTAACGATGCTTCCATTTACAGAGAGAGAAATGCACTAGGAAGAAATCTTGTTGATTCCGTGCTTGAATCTGTGAATTATGATCTTGAGAATACCGTATTCAGTTATATACCAAATACTGCGGAAGTGGCTTTTGGAGGGCTGATCGAAGGATTGCACGCCTATTGTGATAAGATCAAACTTGAAAAATTAAGTAAAGGAAATCTGTCAACGGATGAAATAAAAAAAGTATTGAGCATGCATCCGCGTATTGATAAATTGATATTAAAGGATGCAAAGCAACGAACATTCATTACCAATGATGAGTCTCGTGATAGCTTGGTGAATCTCGTATATGACATAACCTATGAAACGGTTAAAAAAGGGGTAGATAATCTTGTGGTACTTGATGACAGTATTGTTAGAGGAACCACACTTAAGCAAAGCATTTTGGGTATTCTGGACAGACTGAACCCCAAGAAGATCATTGTGGTAAGTTCCGCACCTCAGATCAGATACCCTGATTGCTATGGGATTGATATGGCCGTGCTAGGTAAATTTACCGCGTTTGAAGCATGTATTGCATTATTAAAGGATACCGGCAAAGAGAAGTTGATCACAGAAGTATACGAAAAAGCAAAAGCGGAACTAGAGAAACCTAAAGAAGAGCAAGTGAATGTGGTTCGTGAATTGTATAAGCAATTCACTGCTGTTCAGATCTCAAAGAAGATCGCTGAGATGTTGCGTCCGAAAAATTTGCGTGCAGAACTTGAGATCATTTATCAGAGTATTGAAGGCTTGCATCAATCATGTCCGAATAATCTTGGTGATTGGTATTTTACAGGCAAGTATCCTACACCCGGAGGCATAAGGGTTAGCAACAAAGCCTTTGTGAATTTTATTCAAGGGAAGAATGTGAGAGCTTACTAAGCAAACATAAGTATAAAAAAAAGCGACAATGATTTGTCGCTTTTTTATTTTTCAAATAGTGGTACAGGATCAATTTTGTTTAGCCAATTGAATCTCCGATTGAATTTTTAATTCTTCGCCAACAAGCATTCCTCCTGTTACAAGCGCTGCATTCCAGGTCAATCCAAAATCCTTACGATTGATCTTACCATCAATGGTAAAACCTGCTTTGGTGTTTCCGTAAGGGTCTTTGCCAATACCACCAAAATTCACGGCTAGGTTCACCGGTTTTGTCACATCCTTAATGGTAAGGTTTCCATGCATGTTGTATTCCTCATCGCTCTTTTTAGTGATAGAGGTACTTTCAAATTTCACGTGTGGGAATTTTTCTGCATCAAAGAAATCGGCTGATTTCAAATGACCATCACGTTGTTCGTTGTTTGTATTAATTGAATTTACATCTGCAGTAAAATTCACTTTTGCTTTTGTAAAATCATTCCCTTCGGTTACTGCATCCACGTTGAATTTTGTGAATCCACCTGTAACATTGGCGATCATCATGTGTTTAACTTTAAAATTGATCTCGCTGTGCATTGGGTCTAAGCCCCATTTGATTGTTTCCATGTGTTTTGTTTTTTATTGGTTAGTTTATAAAGTCATTGGAACTTCCATAAGAAGTATTTCTGCCTGATTACTCATGGCTTCAAGTGAAAGTGTATTTGTATTCCATACCCCAAGTCCGTCGCGCTCATTGAGCAACTGATCGTTTAATTTGAAGTCGCCTTTGATCACAAATGCATAAACACCATTGCCTTCTTTTTTAAATGCATAGTTTGTTTTTACACCTTTATCAAAATTACCCAAATGGAACCAAGCATCCTGGTGTATCCACACACCTTCGTCTTTAGGATCAGGCGAAAGGATCTGCTGGAGTTTGTTGTGTCTGTTATTCAGGTTCAGGGTAAGTTGGTCGTAACGAGGGGTTACATTTTTCTTGTTCGGGAACACCCAAATCTGAAGGAATTTTGTCAGCTTATCCTTGTTACGGTTGTATTCGCTGTGTATAATGCCTGTGCCGGCACTCATCACCTGAATATCGCCATGTTTAATAACTGCTACGTTTCCCATGTTGTCTTTATGCTCCAGATCTCCCTCCAATGGAATGGAGATGATCTCCATGTTGTCGTGCGGGTGTGTACCAAAGCCCATTCCCGGATCAACACGATCGTCATTCAGAACGCGAAGCACGCCAAAGTGCATGCGTTCTGGATTGTAGTAATTTGCAAAACTAAAGGCGTGGTGTGAATCAGGCCAGCCATGGTTTGCGTGCCCGCGGCTATTGGCCTTGTGTAAAATGGTGTTTGCCATAATCTTTGAATTTGTTGATGGTAAGTGATTGAAACCGATGATCTGCAAATCGTGCAATTCATCAATGTTGTTTTTAATTAAACTGCCCAGAGCAGCAGAGCTGGCAAGCATTCCGGTGCCAAGCAATCCTTTTTTCAAAAAGTCTTTTCTGTTCATAGGAAAAAGTTTACGGTACAAAGTTACATGTACCATCCCCTAAAAAACATAGAACTAGTTCAAGAAATGAATTATTGTTTGGCTTGTTTTGCTCTAATCTTACTTAGGAATTCTGCCGATACACCGAGGTAAGAGGCAATATGGTGTTGTGATACGCGCTGAGGGATGTCCGGATAGCGCTTTAAAAATTCCTTGTATCTGGTCTCCGCCGATTTTGCAATAATGCTGTGCAGTCGGTTTTGCATTACCGAAAGGTTTTTCTGGATCATTAAACGGAAAGCGCGTTCAAAGCAGGTACTTTAAGAACAAGTTCTTCTTTTGTTTGCGGTGTTAATACCAATAGTTCACAATCCTCCAATGACTGAATGTAAAATTCACTTTTAGTGCGTTCATTAAAACTGCAAATATCACAAACCCACCAATTCTCAACCGAAAAATAAAGGACGGTTTCCTTTCCTTCATCGTTCAATAGATAGGTCATTAAACATCCTTTTGTGATGAAAGCTTCGAAATTACAGATGTCTCCGGCAGATAGTAAATGTTCTTTCTTTTTAACCTTCAATGGCTGTAACAATGAGTTGAATATCTCCAGTTCCTTGGTGGTAAAGGTGTGATATCTTGTTACATTATTGTTTATCTGCTCAAACATTCTTGTTTAAATTTATTAATTTTAATCCATTATTGAATATACCATGAAAACAGTTTTAATTACAGGAAGTTCAAGCGGCATTGGCTTGGGTATTGCAAGAGAGTTTGCCAAAACAAAGCAGTTTAACATTATTTTTAACGGATTAGAGGCTTATGGTCCGG
>DAISHL010000029.1:0-12678 GCA_036822555.1 Bacteroidota bacterium
GTCATCAAGTATCAAGATTTGTCTTAAACTATCCTATATACTGATCATCATCTTATGCACTACAGTTTTTTTAATTTTTATAGGGTCAGTAAATGCAATAGAACGCTACGAAAAAGTGTTGTCGGACCTAAAAAACTGTGAGCTTTTGATGCTACAGTCCGATAAGACAAAAGAGGACATCATGTCTGGAAATGCTTCAGAAAATGATTTTTTCCTTAATAAAAAGTCATTACGCGAAAGATCCTTTGAACACAATATTCAATCTGCCATTAACACATTAAGCAAACTGGATCAGGAGATCACTTCTAGAACCAAACTCTTGAATGAAGAGATGAGTACCTTAAAATCGTACATGCTTCACTATGACCAAAAGTTCAAACAGTTAATGATGCTTTACAAATTCAAAGGATTCAGAGATTATGGCTTAGAAGGCAAGATGCGTGATTATATCCATCGCGTATATGATTATGGCGACAAAGAGATACAGTTCCATACACTCAAGTTAAGAAGGCATGAAAAAGACTTTCTTATGAGAAAAGATGTACAATACATTAATGCTTTTAATTCTCAGTTCTCCATATTGTTCCAATACATTGTCACTAAAAACAACTTATCACTTCATAAACGAAATGAATTATTGAACTGGTTATATTACTATAACAAATACTTCAAAGCCATTGCTCAAATTGAAAACAAGATAGGTCTTAGGAATAAAGGGGGGTTACTTTATGAAACTGAAAAGTCATTCAAACTGGTTCAATTAAGTTTTAAACGAACAGAAAAAATAGTATTGATGGATCTTAAAAGCAGTAAAAAATCTATTAAACATAAGGCTATATTATTAATTAGTTTCACTGTTCTATTAATAATTGCTATCACATTATATCTTACCAACAGAATAACACTTTCAGTCAAATTCCTTACGCATTTGTTCACAGAATATGTGAACACAGGTTTTAAGCGAAAAGAATTTGACAGAATGAATACATCAATTCAGGAATTTAACGCTATATACACTAATTTTTTATTCATGGCGAAAGAGATCCATGACTATACGGAGAATTTTCAACAAAAGGTATTTCAACGTACAATAGAAATTAATGATAAGAGAGAGGAGATCTTAAAACAACAACGTTATATAGAACTGCAATATCAACAATTACTTGAAGTAAATACGGCATTGCATAACAATAGTATTCTACTGAAAGTGAAAAATGAAGAAACGCATCAAAGCTTGCGATATGCCAAGCGCATACAAAAAGCATTACTACCAAAGAGCACCACATTTAACAAGTATTTCTATGATAGTTTTATTTATTCAAAGGCAAAGGACATCATCTCAGGCGATTTTTACAATATTTTACCTTTACACAATCCTACGGGAGAAAAATCTGGATCAAAGCCTTTTAAACTTATTTTTTATGCTGCCGATTGTACAGGTCATGGCGTGCCAGGGGCAATGATCAGTGTTCTGGGGATCAACACCATCAATAAAGTAGTACTAAATCAAGAAACAACCGATCAATCTCGTGTTCTTGAAAAAGTAGATGTTGATTTTCAAAATTTTTTAACTGTTGGCAAAAAGAAAGGTGAGATCACGGATGGAATGGATATTGCCTTGTTCTGCTACGACTTTGAAGATCGCCGTCTCGAATTCTGCAATGCCAAGTTTAATTGCATAATCATACGGAACGGTAAATTACACCAATTAAATTCTGTAGGATATCATTTTAACCTCACGACCACCAAACAATTTACAACCAATGTTTGGCAGATAGAACATGGCGATTGTTTATACATGTTGTCAGATGGATACTCAGATCAATTTGGCGGAGAACAAAACAAAAAATTAAAACGAAAACAAGTAAATGAACTTCTTGTTAAAATTGCCGATCTGCCAATGAATGAACAAAAAGTGATCCTTAAGGATTTTCACAAGTCATGGAAAGGAAAGAATGATCAAACAGACGATATTACGGTAATAGGGATTCGCTTCTAATTATTGCTGTATAAGTAAAGCACGTTGCCATCTGGGTCTTTAATGATCGCATAATACCCTATTTCCCCATCTATTAAATTTGATCCGATAATCAGTTTGCCATCCTCTGCAGTTTGTTTCAAAAGTGAAGGCTTCTGAATTACAGCACCTCCATTATTTCTGGCATTCTCAAGTGCGTCAAAAAGAATACTCACAAAGAACATTGGACGAATTGTGTTCTCTGGTATTTGTGCATCTGGCGCTTCGATCAAACAAAGACCAACCGAATGTGTATCTCTCTCTAAAATACCCATTGGCCTGTTCATGATATTCTTTTTGGAAAATTCACTTCTAAGAACTTTACTGTAAAAGTCAACTGATCTGTCCAAATTAGTTACAGTTATCTCTACCCATACAACAATATTTGCTGTTGGATTAAAAAGTTCAGTTGTTTTAGTTTTCTTTTTAAAAAGGTTAAATAACATACTGCAATTAACTTAAGCAACTTAGATTTAATATGACCACAAGCTTAACGAATTGTAAATAATTAAAAACGGACCTGAGAAATGGGCGAAATGCTTAACTATTATTTCAAAATAGCTTAAAAGGCTTAAGGAGTCAAATAATAACCTTTGCCAAATAAAATAATAATTATGACCAAACTAAAACAAATCTTATTTATTGTGGCATTGATTGCCCTGAGCATCACTAAAGGATGGAGTCAGAATCCAGGACTATTGATCAGTGAGGTATATATTAATCCGGCTGGCACTGACTCGTGCAGGGAATTTGTAGAACTGATAGCTAGTACCAACATCAATTTTTCGTTAACACCATATACTATCATAGTGAACAACAATGGTGTGGCCAATGCCAATGGCTGGATAGCTGGAGGCGCATTGTCTTATGCCTTTCAGATCAACTCAGGAAGTGTAAGTACTGGTGATGTAGTATATGTTGGCGGAAGCTGTATGTCGCCTACAATTAATATTATTAAATCGTTGAATGTAAAATATGTGAATGGTGATGGTGGGATAGGTACCGCAAATGCTGCGGGTGTTTTTGGAAACGGAGGAGGTAATGCCGATGGTATTGCAGTTTTCAATCTGCCTGTTGCATCCATTACAAGTTCAACTGTTCCTCGAGACGCTATTTTTTGGGGTACCGGTATTGGAACTGCCAGTGTTAATGCAGGAATTGACGGATATCAATTGCCAGTGAATGACTTTTATTCCGGTGGTAAACTCAACAGTTCCAGTTTTATCACATCTGATCCAGGTGGTGATATACTTACTTTAGGTGGCCTATTTAACACAAGTACCAATTCATGGGCCATACCAAGAGCTGTAATTATTACCTCAACTGCCCTTTCAAACAGTTTAACTTCTACTTCAAGCGTATCCCTCACTTCTAATTCCGCAGCACCAATGGGCATTACATTTCTAAGTAATGACACTACTGCCTTAGAATCTTCATCCGCCGCAACAATTTATTTAAAACTTACATCAAGCAGTACATCGGCTTCAACTGTATCAATACTTGTATCCGCATTAAGTAATGCGTCATCAACTGATTATACGTTAGCTACCAGCATAGTTACTATTGCTGCTAACACGCCTTCAAATACTACATTGCCCGTTTCCATACTGATCAATAACGATGCGGTGATTGAGAGTGCTGAATATGTTGTGCTTCGCTTAAGTAATCCAATAAATGCAACCATTGGATCTACGAGCCAATGTACTTTCTACATAGCAGATAATGATAAACCCATACCGGCGCCATCAAATGCGCTATCATTGAATTTATTGAGTAGTTTTTCCAATTCCATTACCGGTACTAATTCCGCAGAAATTGTTGTGCATGATCCAACAACTCAACGTCTTTATATCGCAAATAGCATTGGGGGAAAATTGGATATTATCGATTTAATCAATCCTTCATCACCTACCTTATTATCATCCATTAGTGTTACGCCATATGGCAACATTAATTCAGTAGCTGTAAAAAATGGTACCGTTGCGTGTGCTATTGAGAACTCTATTAATCCACAAGACTCTGGAAAGGTGGTCTTCTTTGATAAAAACGGTGTGTTCATTAAGGATGTGAAGGTAGGCATGATGCCCGATATGATCGTGTTTAACCATGCCGGCACCAAGGTGCTAACCGCAAACGAAGGAGAGCCTAATAACAATTACTCTGTTACACCAAGCAATGATCCGGATGGTTCAGTGAGCATCATTAACATCAGCGGTGGTATTGCAAATCTTACACAAACCAATGTGGCAAACGTAACATTTACAGCTTACAATGGTCAGGAAAACGCTCTTCGTGCTCAGGGAATCAGGATCTATGGCCCTCACAACATGGCATCAAAGGATTTTGAACCGGAATACATAACCGTTGCCAAGGATGATTCAAAAGCATGGGTAACTTTACAGGAAAACAATGCGATTGTTGAAATAAACCTTTCAAATAATTCAATTGCCAGTTTAAGAGCACTTGGCACAAAAGATCACTCGTTGCTAAATAATGGACTAGATGCTTCAAACCAAACAAAAGGTGTGAATATCAGTAATTTTCAAGTGAAAGGATTCTACCTTCCTGATGCAATTGCTAGCTATAGTATTGGAAGTACCAATTACCTGATCACCGCCAATGAAGGTGATGCCAGAGCCTATACAACTTTTTCTGAGGAAAAACGTGTAAGTGCCTTAACACTAGATCCTGTAAAATTTCCAAATGGTTCAGAGTTAAAAAACAACTGGGTGCTTGGAAGACTAAATGCAACCGACAAGAATGGTGACACGGATAATGATGGGGATATTGACACTATCTATTGCTATGGCTCGCGTTCTTTCTCGATCTGGAATGCAACTACCGGTAATCTCGTGTACGATAGCAAAGATGATCTGGAATTGATCACCTCAACCAATTCGTTCTCTGTAATGTTCAATGCAAGTAATACATCATCCACAAAAAAGGACAGAAGCGATGATAAAGGTCCAGAACCTGAAGGTGTGGCCATCGGACAGATTGGCTCCAATTATTATGCGTTTATAGCGCTTGAACGCATTGGAGGTGTAATGGTGTATGACGTTACCAATCCTAATTCACCTGTTTTTGTGACTTATGTTTACAATAGAAACTTTGCCACGAACGGACCAGACAGAGGGGCGGTAGGCATCATCTTCATCCCTCATAGTGAAAGCCCATTCGGACAGCACATTGTTATCGCCGCCAATGAAATCAGCAGCAGTCTGAGTATATGGGGAATACCGGGTTGTTCGGCCCCTATCTCAAGTTCACTTAGTGTTTCAGGTAATACTGTTGCCTGCGCCAATCAAGCTCCTGTTTTATCTGTGCCTGTAGGCAGTGGTTTAACTTTCCAATGGTATAATGGAACAACTGCAGTTAATGGTGCAACAGCCAATGCCTATGCACCAACAAGCAGCGGCAATTATTCAGTTCAGATCAACGGTGGCCCAAATTGCACTTCACAGTCCTTGACCCAGTCCGTTACAATAAGTCCGGGTCCAAGTCTTACAGTTGTTTCAAACAACTCCTTGATATGCACAGGTGAATCTGCAACCCTAACTGCAACAGGAAGCGCTACGTCCTATACCTGGAATAATAGTTCTACAGGAACTGTTCTTGTTGTGTCTCCAAGTGTAACAACTACTTATACATTAGCCGGAACCGGAGCAAACAGTTGCCAAGGAGAGACCACTTTTGTGCAAAATGTATCGCCATGCACAGGTATTGGTAATGCACTTGTAAACGATGAGCCTATTCTGATCTATCCTAATCCTGCCCAAACCTATTTTGTGGTAGACTATAAGGGTTACAAAACCTTGAGTTTAAAGCTCTACAATACAATAGGACAATTGGTATATAGTAACGACAATTATGAATCAAAATCTATGATTGAATGTAACAACTTACCTAATGGAATATATTATCTTAAAATTTACAAAGACAACCAGGATATTAACACATACAAGTTGATCATTCAATAAAAACTTAACTTGCACCTCATTCACTTAACCTGCGCATCACAAATGTGCAGGTTTTTTTAATTTAAGTATAAGGTTAGTTTCATACTCACATAAACCCTATTGGAAACATTTGTAAAACAATTCGAATGAAAACATTTTACAAAACCATTGTACTCTCCGATATCCATTTAGGGATCAAAGCCAGTAAAGCCAAGCAGGTAGTGCATTTTTTAAAACATCACAAATGTGACACATTATTATTAAATGGTGATATCATTGATGGGTGGCAACTACGAAAGAACGGGAAATGGAAGAAACAACACAGTAATTTCTTTAAATATGTATTGAACCTTGTTGCTAAAAGTAAATGTGAAGAGATCATTTATCTGAGAGGAAACCATGATGACTTTTTAGATGAGATCCTTCCATTTGCCATGGGCAATTTTAAGATCAAAAGACATCATATACACTATGGTGTGAAGCGTAAATACTTTGTGACTCATGGTGATATTTTTGATACTGTAACCACTAAATTAAGCTGGTTGGCCAAACTTGGCGATGTTGGCTATACTTTTTTACTTTGGTTAAACAGGCATTACAATTCTTACAGAGAGAAAAAAGGACTCCCCTATTATTCTCTTTCACAGGTAGTAAAAGCAAAGGTAAAATCTGCTGTATCCTTTATTTCTGATTATGAAACAGAACTTGCAAAAGTAGCCAAGGCGCGTAAATGCCATGGGATAATTTGCGGACATATTCATCAACCTGCCATTAAAATGATCGATGGTATTGAATATCTGAACTCAGGCGATTGGGTTGAAAGCTTAACTGCCTTGGTGGAAGACACGGAAGGTAATTGGAAGATCATACACTATCAGGACTGGTTGAATGAATTGGCCAGCAAACCCATTAAGAAAACAAAAACAAACGACATCAGTACCATCATCCCTGAAGGTGTCTTATTAAACTCATAATACATGTCAAAAAAATACATCTTCTTTGTGCAAGGCGAAGGCCGAGGCCATATGACCCAAGCCATTAGCTTGTATGAAATGTTGAAAGAACAAGGCCATGAGATCCCTGCGGTTGTGATTGGAACCAGCGGCAGACGTGAGATCCCATCATTCATACACGAAAAGATAGATACCCGTTTGGTTCAACTACCCAGCCCGAATTTTATTACCGATGCCAAGAACAAAAGCATAAATATTGGCAAAACAGTATGGCATAATATCAAAGAATACAAGACCTATAAATACAGTTTACAACAAATTGATGAGCTTATTAAAGAACATCAGCCTGATGTGGTCATTAATTTCTTTGACCTTCTGGTTGGATTATATTACAGGTTTTACAAGCCCCAAACAAAGATGATCTGTATTGCACACCAGTATATTTATCTGCATTCTGACTTTGAATTTCCTAATGGGAGATTCATGGATAAGCTCATGATCAAGTACTACACAAAACTAACCTCCAGAGGTTCTTCTAAAAATCTGGCCTTGTCTTTTTATAATATCCATACCAAAAATAACGACGTTGTTTTTGTTCCGCCACTTATAAGAAAAGAATTATTTGAACTTGAATCTGAGCAACAGGATTATTTTTTGGTCTATCTTGTGAATAACGGATATTATGAAGACCTTATCGCATGGCACAAAAATCATCCTGAGGTGGAGGTGCACTGTTTCACTGACCAGCCTGCTAAACTGAACCAACTATATGCCTATAAAAGTGACAAATTGTTTCTACATGCCCTTAATGATAAGCTTTTCCTTGAAAAAATGAGTAAGGCAAAAGGACTGGCAAGTACCGCCGGATTTGAGAGTGTTTGTGAGGCCATGTACCTTGGAAAGCCTGTATTAATGGTGCCGGTAGAAGGGCATTATGAACAATTCTGCAATTCCAGGGATGCACACAAGGCAGGAGCAGGGATTTTTTCTGACAAATTCGATCTGAGTCAACTTATGAAAATTTCAAGTAAATTTAATTCCCATAACAGATTTTATAAAGACTGGGTATTAAATGCAAAGAACAGGATCTATAACGAAATCATCAACACCTGATATGCCACGTAAACTTTTATTCATCGTTAATCCAAACGCTGGCAAGAAAATATCCGGGCAATTGATTGACACCATCCGAAAAGAATTTCCCCAGAACATCTACTACCAAATTGTTGTTTGGAAAGATAAAGACCACTTTCAGGAAGTTCTAGATATCCTACATTCAAGAGATTATACTGATGCCATTGCTGTGGGCGGCGATGGAACAGTTAACCAAGTAGCTAAAAGTCTTATTGGCACAAATATTTCACTCGGAATTGTTCCTGCAGGATCAGGCAATGGCCTTGCCAGAACCCTAGGATTATCCATGAAGGTGGAAGAGGTCATTAAACAGATCGCAGACGGCAAACAAGCCAAAATTGACTATGGCACCGTGAACAACATCCATTTCTTTTGCACAAGTGGTATTGGCTTTGATGCACACATTGGCAGCCTATTTGCCAGCTCTAAAAAACGAGGTCTTCAAAGCTACGTGAAGATCACCATCAGTGAATTATTGAAGTACCGCTCTAAAACATACACCTTGCATCTTAATGGTCAGACGCTCACACGTAAGGCTTATCTTATAACAGTTGCCAATGCCGGTCAGTACGGGAACGACTTTTACATTGCGCCTGAAGCTAAACTTAGCGATGGTAAATTTCATGTAGTGGTCTTAAAACCATTTAACATCTTCAGTGTGTTTGGGATCCTGATAAAAATACTTCAGGGAAAGGCCAACAGATCTGGAAATATTGAGACCTATGTGACCAATGAATTGACCATTACCCGCGATGAGAAAGGGCCTATTCACTTTGACGGAGAGCCTGAACATCAAGGAAAAAGCATCACCTATAAAAATTTTCATCAGGGGCTCAACGTTATTGTTGGAGAGAAGTTCGAAGGACTGGATTGATCAGAGTGATCGAATCTTTTCAAGAAACAATGCCATGGCTTTGCGCTTTGGTTCATCGAGTTTGTAATCTATCTTTCTGGTAAGATAATCGATGGCTTTGTCCTTTGAGATACTCAGGTTCTTTTCTGACTCATTAATGGCGGCAAAACAAAAATCAACGCCATACTTCAAAACTGCATTGAATTCATTCACAAAGGACCTGTCAAGTTGATGAGTACTGGCCCATACAGCAAATACAAATGGGAGTCCTGTGAATTTATACCACTCGGTTGAAAGATCGTATTCAAATTGATGGGTTCCGTTCAATTCAAAGGTTCTGTCGCCTATAACCACAGCGGCATTGGCTCCGGTGATCTGTTTTTCAAATCCGGGCTTTGCATCAATATATTGCGGATCGATCTTCCAAAATTCCTTTGCCAAAATTTTAGTGAGTGTAATGGATGAGCGCGATTGGTAATCCAAAGTGATGGTCTCAATGTCATGCAAAGGCACCTGGCTATAAAGCATCACACTGTCCACTTTCCCATTGGCACCAATGCAATAATCCGTAAGTACATGATATTCATCGAGCTCTGCCAATAATGCTACCGGCACAAGGGCCATCTCTACCTGACCGTACTTGAGCTTTTGGGCACAAATGCTTGGGATATCCTCCTGAAGATCGATCTTTTGCAACAGATCACTTTTCTTCAATGCCCACTTAAATGGCAAGGTATTGGTGTAATTAACAATAGAGATCTTATGGGCTGAAGTGTTCAAAACGAGGTCAAAAATAAGAAGAAAGCATTAGTAAATAAATTTTAATTTTGGCATGGTCAAACGTTGTTACTCTCCTTGTGAACGGAGGCCTTGAACCTATAAAGATAATGAGTGATAATAAATATAATCTCCGTGGTGTTTCAGCCTCAAAGGAGGATGTGCATGCGGCCATTGCGAAACTTGATAAGGGCTTGTACCCAAAGGCGTTCTGTAAAATTGTTCCCGATCTGTTAAGTGGCAGTGAAGACCATTGCCTCGTGATGCACGCAGATGGTGCAGGCACCAAGTCATCATTAGCCTACATGTATTGGAAGGAAACGGGCGACCTCAGCGTTTGGAAAGGTATTGCACAGGATGCGGTGATCATGAATGTGGATGATCTCATTTGTGTTGGCGCTACGAATAATATTTTATTGTCGTCAACTATTGGGCGTAATAAAAATCTGATCCCGGGTGAAGTGATCTCAGCGATCATCAATGGCACTGAAGAAGTGCTGCAAAACCTGAGAGATAATGGTATTACCATATATTCCACAGGTGGTGAAACTGCTGATGTTGGTGACCTGGTAAGAACCGTGATCGTAGATAGTACTGTGATGTGCCGCATGGAGCGCAACAAGGTTATCTCTAATGATAAGATACAGGCCGGTGATGTGATCATTGGACTTTGCAGTTATGGCAAGGCTACTTATGAAAATGCCTACAACGGCGGCATGGGAAGCAATGGCTTAACGAGTGCACGCCATGATGTGTTCAGTAAATCACTTGCAAAAAAATATCCTGAAAGTTATGATCATGCATTGCCTGAAGAGGTTGTGTACACAGGGGGTTTAGGCCTGACTGATAAGATCGAAGTAAAATACAGGAATTCAAATGCCGATGTGATCACAGAACTTATTGATGCAGGAAAACTAGTGCTTTCACCAACACGCACCTATGCACCGGTCATTAAAAAGGTAATTGATGAACTTGGCAGCAAGATCAACGGTATTGTGCATTGCAGTGGCGGTGCTCAAACCAAGGTATTGCATTTTTTAAATGATGGTTTGCATGTGATCAAGGATAATTTATTTGATGTCCCCGAATTGTTCAAGACCATTCACCAGCAAAGCCATACCGATCATAAGGAAATGTATAAAGTGTTCAATATGGGGCACCGTATGGAAGTGTATGTTCCGGAGAGACATGCCATCGATATCATTTCTATTGCCGGCTCTTATAATATAGATGCCAAGATCATTGGCAGGGTGGAAAAAGGCGAAGGAAAAAAAGTGACCGTGAAAAGTGAGTTTGGCACCTTTGAGTATTAATTCATACACGCACAAATTAAAAAAGCCCGGTAAAACCTGGCTTTTTTAGTATTTCTACGATTAGATTAAGATTACTCTAATTTGCATGAATAATCGTAAGTCTCAGTATAATTGGTCACAAATGAACCTGTACCAGATGATGAAGTATTCACTTCTTTTCTGTCGTAGCACAAAGTCTCGCGACGAGCATCACCTTTTGATAATTTATCAATTGATTCTTTAGTTGAATACGTACCTGTACTTGTGTAATTGCTAGCTCCTGTAGCAACATCTGTATAGGTTACAGTGCAAGAACAAGTCAGTTCCTTTTTACATGAAGTAGCTAAGCCTAGCATAGCCACTGCGATTAATATGATTGATTTTTTCATGATGTCTGTTATTATTTTAATTCGCAATCAGCTATTGTTGTTGACATATACCCTGTAGCGGTCATGTTACGCTCTGTGCTGTAACAAAGGTCTTTTGCAGCTCCCTTTTTAATTTTATCAATGGTTACAACAGTTTTTGAAGTTGATGTTGTAGTTGATGAACCACTGGTGGTGGTTTCAGTGATCGAGCATTCGCACTCGCGCTCTTTTTTACAAGAGGTCAATGCCAACCCCATGCAAAGTAAAGATAATACAGTTAGTTTTTTAATGTTGATTTTTGTTTTAAAGTTAAGCTTATTATTTAGGACAGCAAAATTAATTGCATTGCACGGAAACTGATCCTTGTCAGCTCTTACAAATAAAAAAGCCACTCACTGAGTGGCTTTTAAGAAGTGTAATTTAACAATTACTTGATCTCACAAGTGCTTGTATTCACATAAGTAGTACCGCCGAAAGTATATTCACTTGATGTTGAAGCACAACCGGCTTTTGCACGCCCTTTGGATACTTCAACAACTGTATGTTTTGTAGTTGTTGTAGGGGCTCCTGCCATTGTGCTTGTGTTTGAACACTCACATACATAATCTTTTTTACATGAAACCATTGCTAAACCAGCAACAGCTGCAACTAATAAAACTTTTTTCATAGGATTATCTTTATTTTAATTTACAATCAGTTGTTTCAATATACGTGTTCGAACCTTGAACATCTTCTTGAGTTGTTTTTACACAAACATCTTTAGCTGTTTTTTTGCTCACTTCTTTTACTGTGTATTTAACAGTACCACCAACATAACCTGGTTCTGTACTTGACATTGTACACTCGCATACGTAGTCTTTCTTACATGAAGCCATTGCTAAACCAGCAACCGCAGCAATTAATAATACTTTTTTCATTGATTAATTTTTTTTACTGTTAATATTACTTTAATTCACAATCACCATTCATTGTATAAACAGTTGTTCCAACTGTCATTTCAGATGACCAGCTAACACAATTCGCTTTTGCTTGTCTTTTTGATGCATCTAAAATTTGATTTTTCGATGTTGTAGTAGTGCTTCCAGGGATTGTACTAGATTCTGTACACTCGCAAGTGTAATCCTTTTTGCATGATGCCATTGCCAAACCGGCAACCGCTGCAATTAATAAAATTTTTTTCATAGGTTTTAAAATTTTGAATTAAATATAGCCATTAAAACAGGCTAAAAACGTTAAATAAGCGAAAAGAAATCAATACGATTTTTAATAGAATGATTATCAATCTTTTAAATTATGTTACTTAACGTATATCATGTGGTTTTAAC
>DAISHL010000030.1:0-12282 GCA_036822555.1 Bacteroidota bacterium
GCCTTGTCTTTGGTGTTCACATAATATGATCCCAAGTACTCGTAAGCTTCAACCTCATCTTTCTTTTACGATCCTTTTTTTTCTTCAGGCGTTACTACTGCGAATACTTTTTCGTTGTATGGGTTAGCCGAATCAAAATTGATCAATGAACTGCTGCGGCCTCTCCAGGTATAAGCCGTTACCCAGTTCTGGTTCAAACGGATCAGCCCTGCAAATGCAGAATCTGCCTTTACCATAAATGGTTGTGCTTCGGCTTCCTTGGCTGCTTTTGCTTTAGCTTCTTTGATGCTGCTGGCTTCAATCAATTTATTCTGTCCTAAATTGTAATTGGCACGTCCGTAATTAAAATAATCGTTGTTGTTCAAAGCATCGGTGCTCATTTTCTTTTCAATGATGCTGGCCACTTTGTCGTATTTCTTGCTGCGGTAAGCGATCATTCCCATTTCAGTATAAATATCCTTAGCAGAAGCCGGATCAAGCGCAATGGCCTTATCCATCTCTAAAAAGGCCAATGAATCTTTACCTGTGCGTGACAATAAAATTCCTTTATACTTGTAGTCGTTGGCAATGTACTTAAAGTTTGGCGTGGCCATTTCAAAGAACTTGTTGATGGCAGTTAATCCTTTGTTGTAGGCATCTTCATCTTTGACATATTTCCACTCCTTAACTCCACCATTATTTGAACAAGCTCCTGAACCTGTAGCTTCAGAAACTGAACCATCATTACATATGCAACCTGTTCTTTTTGATGGCTTATCGCCTACTTCTGCAAAACAATAACCAGCCAACCTTTCTAAATATAAATTACTAAACCCTTTGGATTTAAGTCCCTCATATTCTGCAATAGCTTCGGCATACTGCTTGTTGGTATACAAAGCACTCATGTAACGGTAACGTGCGTAATCACTGTTATTGAACTCCAGATATTTCTTCCAGTTCTCAATGGATTTTGCCGATTGTCCCGCCAGGAAATACAATTCTGCTTTCTCACGGTATGCCGGCGCATAAGTGGCATCAATGGCTTCAGCCTCCTTGTATTTTTCGAGGGCCAACTGGTAGTTACGTCCACGTTGGTACAATTTACCTTCACGGATGATCCCTTTTGCCGATTTCGGATTTAAGGTTGTTGCCTGTTTGTACTGCTTAATGGGTCCGCCACCGTCTGAAGGATTCTTCTCTAACATGGCATCACCAAGCACAATGAAGTTCTCAGGATTTTTACCATCAAGCTTAATGGCCATGTTGGCTGCCGTTATGGCCTCATCCGGATTTTTATAATCGGTAGCAAGCCATGCCTCTGCTATTCTTCTGAATACCTCGGCGTTCTTGCTTTGAGAAATGCTGGTTGCTTTAAAGAATTGGGTTTTTGCGCCATTCACATCGTTCTTGCTCAACAATACCTTGCCTAGACCAATGAAGTTCATTGGATAGGTTGGGCTTAACTCTGTTCCTTTGGCATAAAAGATATTCGCGCTATCAATATCGCCACGCTTAAAGAAGTTCTCACCGTAATGAAAGTAGTTATCGCCTTTACTGCCTTCCTTGGCTATCAATGCGCGGTAATCTGCTGCTGCTGCCTCGTAACGTTCGTTCTCTGTTTTAGTGATCGCATCCTGTAACGATTGCGCGTTCATCAATCCGCTGATCCCTAATGCGCAAAATAATGCTGTTTTTTTCATGTGTTCTTTTTGTGAATTTACTGCAATTTATAATATCTCAAGTTAAGTGCCAATTATTAATTGATATCTGGTTTTTGCATTTTTTAGCAATTACTTCTTGGCAAAGGTAATGGGCAAATTGAACCACGATTCAATGTTGTGATTGTTCTCAACAGCCGGTTTCCAGTTTGGCATGGAACTCACAACTCTAATGGCCTCTTCGCTACATGCCTTGCACCCCTTGATCCCCTTCATTACCGAAACGTTGGTTACCTTTCCTGTTTTATCTACCATGAACTTCAGAAATACTTTGCGGGTTTTAATGGAAGTGTCCAGGTCCAGTTTTTCCGGTTACTTCAAATTATCCATCATGTATTTAGCCCTGCCCGCATTACCGCCAACATATTCTGCCTTATGATCGGGCATCACAGCGGCCTCGGTCTTGGTCTCCTTTTTGGCTGCCGTCTTTGGCTTAGTGGCAGGCTTTGTTTGTGCAACTGCAAAAACGCTTGTCAAACAAAATGCAATGATTAGCTTCTTCATTGGTTGATGTGTTTATTGTAATTTAACTTCTATGTTTCGTTCTTTTTGCTTGTAAGGCAACAAGCCTTGTTTTAAAAATATCATCTGTCCTTTTGGTCCTGCCACAAAGGTCTCAAAGCCCTTTGCCAGACTGAATTCGGGCGACTGTCGGTATACATATACCTTGCGAGTCATAGGATATTCGCCTGTTTTAAAACTGCTTTGGTTCGGTTCAAAATATATTCCGTTGCCTTTTCCCACCGGAATAAATTTGATCTTGTTCTTGTTGGCCTTGTATAAAGAATCATCCCTGTCGCTTAACCAGGCAAAATCAATGAAGCCAATGGCATTAGGTGTTTGTGCCACATGGTTGATCACCTCCAGAGTGCCTTTGAGCATAGAGCAGGCCGATGAGAATGGTTTGCCTTTGGCTACAGAATCTTTAAGATAATTGATCACCGACGATCGGTCGCTCTCGAACACCACATTCAATTTGGTGGAGTTATTGATAGAATCAACACACACAAAGGGTTGTGTAAGCAATTCGCGCAGTTGTGTAAGATCAAGCTTTTGCAATGGTGTTTGTGTGTTGGTGATAATGGCTATGCCGCTGTATGCCACAATTGAAAAACGCGGGTTAAGGGCTTTACTAGCAAAGGATCTTTTTTCGCTTTCCGTTAATTCTCGCGAGATCACAATGGCCTTGCAGCTATCCTTGAAAAGCGCATCCACTGCCTCTGCATCGCTGCTGCTGATCACTGCGATCTGGGCTCTGTTGTATTGGCTTTCAAAGGTAAGTGCTTGGTTTTTCACGTGAGGCAACATCCCTTCATCGCAATACACATTCAGTTTGCCGGAAGTTGGTGAATTATCAGTATGGTCGTTCTTATAGTAATCGTCGCATGACCACAGGAAGATCACGGTGCTGAGTAGTAAAGAAAAATATGTGAAGTTATGCTTACTCATCTTTGGTACGAAGCAATTGACGTAATCTGAAACCGCGGTAAAGAGAGTATAGGGCAAGAACAAAAATAAATATCAATCGTCTGTTGCCCGAAAGCCTGTCGCTCATAAAATCGGTGAAAGCGAAGAGCAGTGCGCCACACGTAACCAACATGATCATTACAGCGCTGCACCAAATGGTAATTTGTTTATTCATCCTTAAAAGTAAAAACTTATAAAAAAAGCCGCAACAAATGCTGCGGCTTTTTATAAAGATTTATGAGTATTACTGGATCTTGAAGCTGATCGGCAAATTGAAGTAACACTTCACGGCTTTACCGGTCATTTTTGCGGCTTTCCAGCTTGGCATTGATTTTACAACGCGGATAGCTTCCTTGTCGCAATCAGGACAACCAGGTACGCCCTTCAACACCTCAACGTTACTGATGGATCCTGTTTCGTTCACAACGAATTTAAGGAAACATTTTCCGCTGATGCCTGCTTCGCGGGCCATTGGAGGGTACTGTAAGTTCTTTTGAATGAACTTGGCCATTTCGGCAATACCGCCCGGGAATTCAGCTTGTTCTTCCACGATGGTAAAGATCTCAGGAGCGGCTTCGGCAGGACCATTTCCTCCATCACTTGGTGGAGCAACAATGTCCTTTTCACCTTCCTGGTCTTTTGTACCAACGTTGGTTTCTTTTACATCTTCCTGTAATTTTTGTGGTTCTTCTTCTACCGCGTCGTCCTTAATAACCGGAGGCACGAACTTCACCATTTCCACCATTGGCGGTGGTGGCGGTGGTGGTGGCGGTGGTGGTTGCTCTTCCTGTGGAGGAGGAGGTGTAAGATCCACCACAATGTTTGACATATCAATTGGCTTTTCTTCTTCTTTAGGTTTGTTATCCACAAACACTTTCAATCCAAAAAGAAGTATTGCAAATCCTAATACGCCACCAATAATGAAGGTTACACGCTTGTTGTATTCTTTACGTAATACATATGCGCCGTACTCTTGGTTTCTGCCTGCAAAAACCAGATCGTTACGCGCATCCATGGTAAGGTCATTCCAATTCTCTAGCATATTAACCTCCTGTTTTTTCGTTGATCATATCCAGCTCCGGCTTCAGAATATCTACCACTACATACTTACCCACCAAATTGATGTTCAATTCATCAATAAGATCGATCACGTTCTTGTAAGTGGCCTTGTCGTCTGTTTTAATAAGGAACGTTGGAGTTTCCTTATTGGCCTTTGCTGTTTTTACCAATCGCTTATACGTTGTATCGGCGATCTGTTTCTTGTCGAGTTGCTCGTCAAATCGCATGATCTGTTCGTGCAACCACTTGTTCTTATCAAGAAGATATTTGTGCAATCCTCCCTGTGAGAAATCCAATTCGGTTAACGCGGTCTTTGGTCCTTTGTCGTTGGCCTCTGCCCTGAATTCGCCTTCGTAATAAAAGATACGGTCGTCCTTGGTGAGCAAGAAGGTAATACCATTCTTGATCGGCGGTTGCTCCGTTTTATCTTCAGGCGGAACAGGGAACGTTAATTCCATTGATTTAGGCTTACTGAACGTTGATGTTAAAACGAAGAACGTTAACAACAGGAACGCTAAGTCAACCATTGGCGTCATGTCGATCTTGGTGGACTGCTTCTTGGCGCGTTTTTTACCGCCCTTGCCGTGGCCACCGCCGCCATCATCTGCTATCTCTGCCATGTGCTAATTCGTTTATGTTAGTTGGCCGGTTTGCCTGCATCAAGTACAGTTCCGCCGCCCTCTAACGAGGTTATTAAATTAAACTGAAAAATCTTTAGGTCTGTAAAGGTCTTTACAACATCCTTTACATAAATGTATTTGGTGCTTCCGTCGCATTTGATCGCATAGCGTGGCTTTTCGGCTTTAAGGTCTTGACCTGCAGCTTCTGCCTTTTCTTTTGCGTCGTTGTATGCTTTAACGGCCTCTGCGCCACCAAGAGCGATCCAGTCTTTCAACTGGTTGTTATTGGTAAGCGTATCCATTGGTATCCCTTTTTGCGGTTGAAAGGTTTGTCTTTCGTTTTCGCTGGCATCAATGTATCTAGGAAGATCTTTAAGGTCAACACCAATACTTGGTAATCCGCTGAACTTTTTAATTTGCTCAGGAGAGAATTTTACCCCGTATTTTTCGCCCATTTTTTCAAGGGCGGCCATTTTGGCTGTTGAGTTACTGATCCCAAAGAACACACGGCCTTTATCATCAATGGTAACCATGATATGGTTGTCAGGCAAAGTTACCTGTCCAATAGATGATGGAGGGTCAACCGTTACCGGTTCGGCCATACGAAAAGACGCAGTCAACATAAAGAAGGTAACCAACAGGAAAGCCAGATCCACCATGGGTGTCATGTCTAACGAGGGGGCTCCGCCTTTGGATGGTTTTTTTGACATTGCTCTTTTATATTAAGATGAATAATTTTTTTAATTCCATAAACGTGGCAACTCTTTTTTGAGTTGTTTCCGTTTTATTTTCCGCTGGTTTGGAATTCCTCAATGATAGAGAAACCTGCCTCATCCATAGCGTAAGTGATCTGATCGATGCGGTTGCTGAACAAGTTATAGAAAATGATCGCCAACGCAGAGGTCAAGATCCCTACCAATGTGTTTACAAGCGCCTCAGAGATACCTGTTGCAAGAGCCGCAGTATCAGGAGCACCTGCATTTGCTAAGGCCGCGAACGCACGGATCATACCAACTACTGTACCGATAAGACCGGCTAATGTACCAATAGAGGCCATGGTTGAAATAACCACCATGTTCTTTGATAACATTGGTAACTCCAATGAAGTAGCTTCTTCCAAAGCTTTTTGAATAGCGTGAACTTTTGCTTCTTTGTCCATTGTTGAATCACCTTGTACGAATTGGTACTTTACAATACCTTCGTGTACAACGTTAGCCAACGACCCTTTTTGCTTATCACAAGCAGCCAAAGCTCCTTCGAAATCGTGCTTAGAGATCAATTCTTTGATGTTCGCAACGAATTTATCTGTTTGTCCTTTGCCGTTAGCCTTCATGATGGTCACAAAACGCTCAATAGCAAACGTGATAACGGTTAACAAGAAACCAATAAGGATAGGTACGATGAAACCACCTTTGTACATGGTTCCGAGAATGTTGTGAGGGTGACCCTTAACCGGATCGCCGCCTTCAAAGTTGCTTGGTGCACCCAATACCTTGGTGAAAATGAAAACGCCAATTCCAATGCAAATAGCAATTGCTAATGCTGAAACTACCAAAGGAAATCCTCCTGATGTTTTGTTCTTGCTCATAGATTTATGTGTTATTAGTTAATTTTTCTGTTTTTAATGAACGCCAAACTTAATAAAATAGTTCTAAAATAAAAAGTTTTACAAAATTCATTTTATATGGTAAAAACGCTCATTTTAAAGCAAAATTATAGGTTAATGCCATTTAAAATAAAGTGTTTAACAAGTGGTAGGTTTTTACGACTAAATGGTGTGTTATTTAATTGTTAACTTTAAACATGGACATTGAAGAACTTCGCAACTACTGCATTGAAAAAGCCGGAACAGAAGAATCCTTCCCGTTTAACGAAACTACTCTGGTGTTCAAGGTTGGAGGCAAGATATTCCTATTGGTAGATATCGATTCCAGGCCTTTGTCCTTCAATGTGAAATGCGATCCGGACAAGGCTATTGGCCTGCGGGAGAAGTATTCCTGCGTAAAATCTGGTTACCATATGAACAAAACACACTGGAATACTGTTAGTGCTGATTGGGCTTTGAATACAAAACAGCTCTAAGAATGTAGAGATCATTCTAATGAACTCGTTGTAAATTCGCTGCCTTATAAAATCAAAGCAGAACTAAAAACATGGTAACAACCGCTCATTTGAACAGCTCTATCTCCTACCCTCAATACCGCCAAATGCTTGAAGCCCTGATGGCAGAAGGCAAAACCACAGGCACCGATCAAAGCGAGGCCATGGTGAATTATGCACGCGTTAATCTTCAACGCATGAAGCGCATCGAAAAGACCATTGTGTTTAATGATGAATTGAAAGAGGCTCTTCACAAGGTCTCCAAACCCTTTACATGGCTGATACTTACCGAAGGCTGGTGCGGCGATGCAGCCCAAAATGTGCCATTGTTCCACCTCATTGAACAAGCCAATCCCAACATCAAAGTAAGGCTGCTTTTGCGAGATGAGCATTTAGACCTGATGGACCAATACCTGACCAATGGGGGACGCTCTATACCCAAACTGATCTGCCTGAATGATCAAGGTGTAGAACTCTTTACATGGGGACCTCGACCAAAATTCGCACAGGATTTTGTCCTGGAGTCTAAAAGCAAGGGTGTGGCCAAGGAAGACATGGCCAATGAACTCCACGCCTGGTATGCAAAAGACAAATTGCAAAGCACTCAAAATGAATTCTCTAAATTGGTGTTACAACACATGATTTAGTGGGTGATTATTTACCAAATATCTAAAATATAGCCCGTTAATCTAAATTACCTTTAATTGCTGCCTAAATCAATGTAATACTTTTACATTTGCACCGCTTATTAACTAGGTACAATTTCTTATGATCAAAAAATTCTTCTCGTTATTCCTTGGTCTTACGTTACTAAGTAATATCTCCAAAGCAGACGAAGGCATGTGGTTGCCGCATTTATTGGGCGAACAGGTATATGCCGATATGGTTAAAAAAGGCTTAAAGCTTACCAAAGAACAACTTTACAGTATTAACAAAGCCAGTATCAAAGATGCCATCATTGTTTTTGGTGGCGGTTGTACAGGCGAGATCGTAAGTAAAGAAGGCTTGGTGTTTACCAACCACCACTGTGGTTACAACGCTATTGCAGCCGCAAGTACCGTTGAACACAACTATTTAAGAGATGGGTTCTGGGCCAAATCAAAGAATGAAGAGATCTATGCCAAAGGTGTTCATGCGCAATTCCTTGTGAAGATCGAAGACGTGACCGACAAAGTGAATGAAAAACTCAAAGGTCTTACCAAAGAAGAGATCCCGGTGAAACTGCCGGGCATTATGCAAGAGATCGGTAAAAAAGCCGTGGAAGGTACTGAACTTGAAGGCCGCGTTGGGTCATTCTTTAAAGATAATCAGTTCCTTTTATTTGTTTACGAGCGTTACAAAGATGTACGTCTGGTAGGTACACCTCCAGAGAGCATTGGTAAATTCGGCGGCGATACCGACAACTGGGAATGGCCGCGTCATACAGGCGATTTCTCTATCTTCCGCGTATACATGAGCAAAGATGGAAAGCCGGCTGAATACAATGCAGAGAACGTTCCTTACAAGCCAAAGCATTTCTTGCCTGTATCGATCAAAGGATTGAAAGATGGAGAATATACCATGATCTATGGATATCCTGGCGGAACGAACCGTTATGAAACATCGTTTGGTGTTAAATTAAAAACAGATATTGAAAACCCTAGTCTGGTTGGATTACGTGATGTGCGCCTTAAACACATGTTCGAGGAAATGAAGAAAGATCCGGCTGTGAAGATCAAACTGGCGGGTTCGTATGCAGGCATAGCCAACTATTGGAAATTCTTTGACGGTGAATCAAAACAACTTTTGAAATACAAGGTATACGAACAAAAACAGGAGTCAGAAAAGAAATTCAACGAGTGGGCCAAAGGTAAACCTGACTACGAAACTGTATTTACCGATATTGAAAAGACCTATGTGGCCTGGAGACCTTATGCTGAGCACCGCGTATACATCCGCGAAGGCATCCTTGGTTCGCCTTTGTTGATGTTCGCTTCTAACATGATGGCTCTTGATGCTGCTTACTCAAAACCCGGAGCTAAAGCGGAAGACATTGCCAACATGACCAAAGCAGTGAAAGGCGCATTTGAACGATTTATTGAAGAGGAAGATATCCCTTCAGACAAGAACATTTTAGCGTCCATGGTGCAAATGTTCTATAACGATGTGGATCCTTCACAGCATCCTGCTGCAACCTTTGCATGGATCAAGGCCAAACACGGCGATCTTTCCAAAGCAGAAACTTTTAGATCACTATCTGAGAACACTTTTGCAAACACCATGTTCCTGAATAAGGAGAAGATGACAAACTTCTTTAATTCTATTGATACAGCAGCACTTCATAAAGACCCTGCTTATCAATTGGCCTCGCAGTTCCTGAATAACTACAACACCAACTACGGAAAATACTTTACTGAATTCACCAACAAGAATACCGTATTGAACCGTGCCTACTTAAAAGGGTATTTGGAAATGAACAAAGGCAAAACATTCTATCCAGATGCCAACTTCACCATGCGTGTATCCTATGGTCATGTGAAATCCTACTCGCCACGTGATGCCGTTAAATATAGCCACGTGTGCACATTAAAAGGTATCCTTGAAAAATACAAGCCGGGCGATTACGAATTCGATCTTCCAAAAAAACAACTTGAACTGGCTGCTGCAAAAGATTTCGGACAATACAAAGATGCAGCTACCAATGATATTGTTGTGGCATTTATTACTACCAACGATATCACCGGTGGTAACTCAGGTTCTCCTGTGATCAATGCCAAAGGCGAATTGGTTGGCTTAGCTTTCGACGGAAACTATGAGGCATTAAGTCACAAGATCGCGTTTGACAAGGATCTGAACCGCACCATTTGTGTGGATGTGCGTTACGTTCTTTGGGTAGTTGAAAAATTGGGTGGTGCTACCAACATCATTAACGAGTTAGACATACGCAAACTATAACATACTTCACTTATAAAGAAAAGCCGTTGATATTGGTCAACGGCTTTTTTATTTTATCTTTGTTTCATTAAAGGATAAACACCTTTCACACATGCATCAAAAGATACAATTACAGGTTAGTCCGCCTGTTGCCGCTAACGAGCAATCACTGAAAGACGAAGTTCGTCAAAGTCTGGGATTGAACTCCGATCAACACTTTTCCATTCAGATTCAAAAACGCAGCATTGATGCACGTTCACGAAACATCAAGATCAATCTGACACTGGATGTTTTCATGAATGAAGAGCCTGCAAAAGAACATATCTCTTTCGACTATAAAGATGTTAGCCGTCAGAACAACACCTGTCATATCATAGGTGCCGGCCCTGCCGGATTATTCGCTGCACTGCGCTGTTTAGAGCTTGGTATAAAACCTATTGTGATTGAACGAGGTAAGGATGTGAAAAGCAGGCGACGTGATCTGGCAGCCATCAATAAAGATCATACCGTTAATCCTGAAAGCAATTATTGTTTTGGCGAAGGTGGTGCAGGAACCTACAGCGATGGCAAATTATATACACGCAGCAATAAACGCGGCAGCATCGATAAGATCTTAAAGACATTGGTTTTTCATGGGGCAACGGAAGAGATCCTTGTGGATGCGCATCCGCATATAGGCACCAATAAACTGCCTCAATTGATACAGAACATCCGTGAACGTATTCTTGAACATGGCGGCGAAGTGAAGTTCAATACCAAGCTCACTGATTTTACCTTTAACAACCAGGTTGTACAGCACATTACACTGGAAGGCCCACATGGCACTGAAACACATGATGTGCAACATCTCATTTTGGCAACCGGACATTCTGCGCGCGACATATACGAACTGTTGCAACAAAAGCAGATTGGCATAGAGGCCAAGCCATTTGCCATGGGCGTTCGAGTGGAGCATCCGCAGGAATTGATCGACAGCATACAATACCATTGCAGTTCAAAAAAAGATGTGGAGGACAAACGTCATTATCTGCCGGCTGCCAGTTACAGTTTGGTGAATCAGGTGAACGAGCATGGCGTGTATTCATTTTGTATGTGCCCCGGTGGGATCATTGCCCCTTGTGCTACCGGTCCCGAACAGGTGGTTACCAATGGCTGGAGTCCTAGCAAACGCAACAACCCTTATGCCAACAGCGGCATTGTTGTTGGATTGACCATGAACGATTTTAAACCTTACGAAAAATTTGGGGCTTTGGCAGGCCTTGCTTTTCAAAAGGAACTGGAGAAGAGTGCCTGGGTTGCCGGAGGAAGAACCCAAACAGCACACGCACAACGTTTACAGGATTTTGTGAATGGCAAGATGAGCTCTGCATTGCCCTCGTGCTCTTACCAGCCGGGGATTGTATCAAGCGATATGCAACAGGTGCTAGGAAAACTTATCGGAAAAAGTCTTCAACTTGGATTCAAAGAATTTGGGAAGAAAATGAGAGGTTATCTTACCAATGAAGCCGTGATCGTTGGCGTTGAATCGCGCACATCCACACCCGTAAGGATCCCTAGAGATAACGACACATTGCAACATCCGCAACTGCAAAACCTTTTTCCTTGCGGCGAAGGTGCAGGTTATGCCGGAGGAATTGTAAGCGCAGCCATGGATGGAGAACGATGTGCCGATAAAGTTTTTGAATTGATGAATAAAAAGTAATTTTGATACATGAGTAAAACAAAAGAGTTATTCTTTAAAGAACAGTATATTCCGCTACTTAGAAAATTAAAAGGCGATGAAAAAGGCAACTGGGGCGTTCTTTCGCCTCAGGGCATGATTGAGCATATGAGCGAGAGCATTGCCATTGCCTCTATGCGAATTGTGCATGCCATGCATACGCCCCCTGAAATGGTTGAGAAAATGAAGAGCTTCGCGCTCAGCGATAAAGAATTTAAACCCAATACCAAAAATGCCTTGATGAGTGATGATGCAGCGCCCCTGAGAAATAAGAACATCGAGGAAGCATTGAAGGAATTGGAAACTGAGATCGCTGAATTCCTTTCCTTCTTTGAGCAAAAACCCGGACATTCGGTTACCAATCCGTTCTTTGGAGACCTTAACTATGAAGAATGGTTGCACCTCCTGCATAAACACGCCATCCATCATTTGAAACAATTCAATCTAATCTGATGGAAGAAACCATGATATTTGGCATAAGGGCGGTCATAGAAGCCATTAACGCCGACAAGAACATTGACAAGATCCTTTTACAAAAAGGATTATCGAACGAACTCTTTCATCAATTGCGCAGTGCTCTCAAAGGAAAAGAGATCCCATACCAGGTTGTGCCTCCTGAGAAGATCAGGAAAATAACAGACAAGAATCATCAGGGCGTGATCGCTTTTTTAGCGGAAGTAACGTATTACAATACGGAGGATCTTCT
>DAISHL010000031.1:0-12169 GCA_036822555.1 Bacteroidota bacterium
ATTGTTAAGCGTTGATGAAAGCTCAGTGCCCACAGTTAGGATCTTCCCTTTTGCCAGCAATTCGATCTCTCCGGGCAAATAAAATGAAGCAAATCCGGTACTCACAATTAACTTATTGCTTGAAACACCATTGATGCCAAAATTATTGTCGAATGTTCCGTTTGGATTCAAACGAATGATCGTTGTGAGTGAATCTGCCGCACCAAACACAACAATTTTACCATCGGGCTGAACTTTTACAGAGGAAGGATATGAATAATGGGAAAGCGTTGGTGTAACAACACCATTAACACCAAAACTATTATCAATACTACCATCGGTATTATATCTTATTATGGCCATACTGGTCTTAAAAGTAGGCGGTGTTGCAAGCGTTAGATACCTTCCTACTGCAATGATCTTTCCGTCTGCTTGAATTGTAACATCATTAATGCCATCGAAATAATCGTTTGAAATGGCGGTTAAAACTCGGCCGTTAACGCCAAAACTATTATCCAGACTGCCGTTCGCATTGTATCTTACCAATGCGAAATTTCCGGCCATCGAACTTGCGTTTCCCACACCTGCCAGAATAAATTTACCATCAGGCTGAACCACTATTGACTTGCAATCACTTTCGCCACTTGCAGATGTAAGCACTATACCATTATTACCAAAACTATTGTCTAAGGTTCCGTCAGTATTATATTTCACAGCTGCAAACTCTTCATATCCATTTGCATCGGACGTGCCACAGGCAATGATCTTTCCATCAGGCAAAATAACAACCCGCTTCCCCTTATCTATGTTAGTTCCCAAAAAGGTCTCCGTGATCCCTGCTGTTCCAAAAGTATTATCGATACTGCCATTACTATTCAATCTTGATATACAGAATCTTTGTGTTGTGCCATTATCAGAAGAGGTACTACCGAACAAGATGATCTTACCATCACTCTGTAACTTGATGTCTTTGACATATTCTCCTGCATTCACATGCACCATCGTTTTACCAACATTACCAAACGTTGGATCCAAAAAATTCTGTTGTGCTCTGATATTGCTCACAGTCACTTGCAATGCAATCAGTATTGCGACATGAATCCCCTTTGGGTTCATTGTGTTTTTGAGTTTCAATGTGATCATACCTTTGTGTTTTATGTTTTTAATTCCTGATACTGCCAGGTCTTGTGGTTTGAAATTAATATGAATTTTTAGTTTTGATATCACTCCTTGGCAATTGAATTGTATTTATACTGAATTGTTCAACTTGATCAATCATCTGGAAGAACATATGCCTATGGTCCTCCTTCGTATATCTTAATCTTGACCTTAATTGTTTGAATGTTGAACCAGAAAGTTGATCTCCGACCTATCTTGCTTTATCGATCATCAATATTCTAAACCCTTTCAACCCCTGCTTTAACACTTTCCTTTGTTACAGATTATCAATTGGTTAAAAAATCTTTCTAACTTAGTATATTATTGTAAGAGCAGGAAAAATTTGTTCATTTTGTTTTTTCTGTGTTTAGGTGTTTTATGTTTTTCACAAACCAAAACATTCCCTAAGAGTTTTGTTTTGCAAGGAAACATTTCTGAAACCAAAAAAACATTTTATATAGAAAGCATTGAAAAAGCTGACCTAGAGCAGTTTCGCTTACGTACACACACTACCATCCTCAAATTCAAGAACGGATTCACGCTTGAATTGATGCCGGCCAAAGATCTTTTAATAAAAGGAATTGTAACCTCACTGAATATCAATAATTACCAAGACCATAAAGAGGATCCTAATTACAAATTGCCCGTATTTGAGATCCTCGATTCAGGATGGCTCACCGCAGAAGTTCAAAACAACAGTAAATGATCAGGAAGTACATAGGTATAATTGTATTCTTCTTTTTTACGGGGCTTCAGGCATTTGCGCAAGCCCCTGCGAATGACAATTGCTCCGGCGCTATTCCTATTGCCTTAGGCAATCCACCTGCCTGTGGTACCGGTCTTCAACAGAGTCCAACGTCAACCGTTACAGGCAATATCACAAATGCCACACCGGGCAATCCTTACATTTATCAGCCGGGGTGTTCTGGTCCTGGCGGCCCAAATCAAGCCTTTCCTGCAAACGATGTTTGGTACTCCTTTGTTGCAACAGGCTATCAGGCAGTGATCAATATCACTTCCACATTTGCAAATCCGAATATCGCCTTTTATTCGGGCAACTGCGCGGCACTAGGCGGAGGCATTGGCGGATGTGCCGTTGGAACCGGAGGAAATGTTAGTTTAACCGTCAATCAAATGGTACCCGGAACTACTTATTATTTGCAGGTAAGCGGTAATACCGGCCAAACCGGAACATTTACCATGACGGTCCAAAACAATGTTGATTGTCAGAATTGCCTTCAATCAACTACAGTTACTGTAAATCCACCTCCGGTGAATGGTGCTTATGCCCCTAATACTACAGTGAATGTTTGCCTTCACATTGGTTCATACAAAACGATCAATACCAATTGGCTTCATGGCGTTCAGCTTTCTTTTGGCAGTGGTTGGGATGCCGCCTCCCTAGTACCTAATGTGCCAATAGGCATTAGCGGTGCCGGAACATGGTCGTACTATCCTACCGGGATTGGTGTTCAAAATGCAGTATATTGGGGACCCGGATGGTATTATGATTTTTTACCCAATGACGGGAACCCAAAGAATAATTTTGGCGACAGCAATAGCGGTGGTGCCACGTGATTCCTAGATGTATCCACTGCCGCACAATGGAATTTTTGTGTGTCCCTCAAAACAAATTCAGTTTGCTCGCCCGGATCTAATCTTAGTGTTACGTTCAATACCAGTGGTGATGGAGAGTCCGGCTCATGGAGCAATTTAGGCTGTGCGAATGACAATGCTGTAAATTTCAACGCCGTTGGCGCCTGTTGTCCTCCTAACATGTCCTCCTTGCCTGTTACTTGCTTTGGTACAACTACTGGTTCGGCAACTGCTGTTCCTGTTGGTACAGTTGGGCCTTACAGCTATAACTGGTCAGGTCCGTCTGCATTCACTTTCTCGGCAAGCAATGTAGCGGGTGCGCATTCAATCAATAATGTTGCATCAGGAATTTACACAGTAACTGTTATTGACAATAATCTGTGTGCGGTTTCATCAACTGTTCAGGTAACTCAACCTACATCCATCACTGCAACAAGTTCGTTTACCAATGCAGGCTGCACAACCAATGGCACAGGAAGTGTGACAGTTACCGGGGGCACTCCTCCATACACATACACATGGTCTCCATTGGGCGGAAATGCAGCAAGTGCAAGTTTACCAACTGGAAATTATACAGTAACCGTTCAGGATTCTAAACTTTGTACACGTACTGCAACAGTTGCAATTGGACTAACCGGTAGTGTTTCACCGGCATTTACTACGCCAACATACACACAATGTCTTAATGGTAATAGTTTTACATTCAATGCAGGCGATCCTTCCGGCACGCATACCTATTCTTTCAATCCGATCCTGGGAGGCCCTGTGCCTGGTAACGTAGCCAATTACGGACCCGTGAGCTTTACCTCACCGGGCACATACACAGTGGTGCACACGATCACTGTGGGTGTTTGCTCCGCCAGCACGTCATCCATTGTTGTGCTGAACCCAATGCCTGTTGCTGTGGCAGGAAACAATGGTCCGGTTTGCGTTGGGAATGCAGTTAATCTGACTTCAGGAGGCGGCACCAGCTACTCATGGAGCGGTCCCAATGGCTTCACTTCGTTATTACAAAATCCAAGCATTGCCTCCTCCTCTACAACTGATGCAGGAGTATACACTGTGTCTGTAACTTCACTAGGATGCACTTCTACAGCAACAACCAATGTTGTTGTTTCAACACCAACAACCAATGCAACCAATACCGGTCCGTATTGCGCAGGATGGTCGATTCAATTGATGGCCCCCGCAGCAACAAGCTATACATGGACAGGCCCGAATCTTTTCTTGAACAATACTCAAAATCCTACCATACCAAATTCAACATCGGCAATGGCCGGAACTTACACCCTGCTTGTGAATATTGGCACATGTACTGCAAGTGCTGTAACAACTGTAAGCATTTTGGCGCTGCCCACTCCATCCATCGCAAGCAATGCACCAATTTGTTTTGGCAAAGACCTAATCTTAATTGGCTCCAGTGGCAATACCTATCAATGGGACGGGCCTTCGTTCTTTACAAGTGCCAATCAAAGTGCAACCATTACCTCTGCTAATATTTCTCATTCCGGTATTTACACGTTAACAGTTACTGATGCAAACAACTGTTCTAACTTTACCACACTGAACATTCAGGTGAATCCTCAACCTACAGTTTCTGCATTTGGCTCAACTGTTTGCGCGGGCAACAACGCCAACTTATCGGCCAACGGAGGGCAAACATATAATTGGACAGGGCCTAATGGTTTTATTTCCAATTTGCAAAATCCTGTATTTGTAAACGCCAGTACTGCCAATGTAGGGCAATATACAGTTGTAGTGACTGATGCCAATACCTGCACAAACATTGCCACTGCAGGTATTGATGTTAGCCCTATTCCTTCACCAAGTATCACCGGAAACGGTACTGTATGTATCAACTCTACCTTAAGCTTCACGGCAGATGGTGGTTCTTCCTACACATGGTCTGGACCGGGTAATTATACATCTGCAACGCCTATTGCTTCCTTAAGCTCTGCAAACCAAAGTGTAAATGGCGTGTATATCGTAACAGTTACAAGCACTAACGGATGCAAGGCAACTGCCAGTGTTGAAGCTGTTGTTCTATCCTTACCAAATGTTGCCATTAGTAGTGATAAAAAATCAGGCTGTGCTACCTTGTGTATTAATTTCTCATGCACAAGCACTTCATCTATACAAACATTCAACTGGCATCTTGATAATGGTTTTTCATTTTTTGGCACCGGACCAACAGCCACAGGGTGTTATACTGCAGCGGGTATACACACGATCACAATACGCGTTACAGATGTGTATGGTTGTCAGAATTCAGGCACATACACCATAGAGGTATATCCAAAACCAATTGCCCAATTTACATACACCCCATCTAAGCCAATTGCTAATGTGAGCGGAGATGTGAATTTCAAGGACCAAAGCTACAACGCAAAGATCGTTCAATGGAACTGGTATTTCATGAGCACGAACGATCATCAATCGAGCCAACAAAACCCAACATTTGTTTATCCTGAAACCGGAGATTATCTGGTGGCCCTTGTTGTAAAAAGTGATAAGGCATGTTATGATACGGTTTACAAGCGTATTGTGATCGGCGACGATTTTAGCATCTATATTCCAAACGCATTTACACCAAACGACAGTAAGTTAAATGACACTTTTTACCCTAAGGGTTTTGGTATTACTGAGTATCAGATGGAGATCTTTGACCGTTGGGGAGAGAAATTGTTCACCTCCAATGATCTTCGTGTAGGTTGGGATGGCACTCATAATGGAAAGATCTGTAAGGACGATGTGTACGTGTATCGGATCGTTATTACCAATGTATATGGCAAACAACTTGAATACATTGGCCATGTGACGCTGCTGAAATAGATAAGTGATTTAAATCATAACTTATCTTCTCGTTTATAAAAGCATTATTGATACATTTGATAAACCCATATATAGAATGAAGAATTTATTATTTGCTCTGTTTGCCTTACTTAGCTTTTATGGCTTTAGCCAGGTGCCGGTAATGAATCCTATCAACGGAGCATCTGTTGTTTGTTCTTCTCCTGCGCCAGCTGTAGTATATTCAACAAGTGCAAGTAACTCTCCTACCTCTTACTCGTGGAGTGTAATATCTCCATCACCAGGTGTCATCATCTCAAATCCAACTTCATCTGTAACTTCTATAACTTTTCCGTATTCCAATGGTGTTTATACGGTTAACTGTTACGCTGTTAACGGTTCAGGTTCAAGTTTGATTGAAACGAAGATCGTTTCTGTTTTTGAAACTCCAAGCGTTACCTTTTCAGGAGCAAATACGTTTTGTCAGGGATCTTCCACTTTTCTATCTGCCAGCTCTACGGCTTTAATGTCTAGCCCAACGATCAATTACTTTTGGTCGCCACCAACCGGACTGAACACTACATTTGGTCAAAATGTGATCGCTAATCCTACGGTTGCTACTGTTTACACAGTTACAGCTGTTCTTAATTCCTGCTCTGGTACAAATACCATTGGCATTAGCCCAATGATAAGTCCCACTGTAACCGCAAATGTAACAAACAGCTCTGTTTGCGCGGGGCAAAGTGTGATCTTTACGGGATCTGGTGCTAGCACGTATTACTGGACAAATGGAGTAATAGATGGCGCGCCGTTCACTCCAGGATTCAGTAACATGTATATGGTAACAGGATATTTGCCGAATGGGTGTTATGATACAGACTACATACCTGTGATTGTTAATCCTTTGCCATCCATAAGCGTCAGTACTTCAACAAACGTGCTATGTCAAGGTCAGTCAGCAATACTTATTATCTCAGGTAACGCCGCAACATATTCGTTGAACAGCGTATTATCGTCACAAACGGTAATTGTTACACCATCCTCAAGCGCCATATATACGGTGAGCGGAACGAGTTTACAAGGATGTACAGTAAATGATCTGGTTCAGATCAATGTGTCTGTATGTATTGGCATAAATGAGCACACCAACAGCTCACATTTGCTGGACATCTATCCTATTCCATCGTCGAAAGAAATATACATCAGAACGGGCAGTGATGCGGATATAGAGATCTTCAATGCCTCCGGTCAATTGCTTAGAAAATACAATTTAAAAGAGAACGAGGTTATAAAACTAGATGCCCTGAATACTGGTTTTTACTACGTTCGCAATAAAAATGAGATCAAAAAATTTATAATCGTAAAAGATTGATATCTTTCGATACAATAAATTTGGCCTTGTGAGTATAAAAAAAGATCATTTTGTTTCATTCTTCTGTATTTTGCTTGCTGTTTCGAGTGTTTCTTATACTTCTTCGGTATTAGATCAAACACAGGCCCCGAGAATGATCACATTCTCAGCAACACTATTTGTATTTACGATCTACTTTTCTTTTAAAGGAGGACAAAAAAGTTTACAACTCGACACGCCTCAATTACTCTTACTCTCTTTCTGTTTGTATAGCGCGTTTAGCTCCTTGTGGTCTATAGTGCCCTCTGAAACCTTTGTTGATACAACTAGACTATTCATTGGGTTCCTTGTCTTCTATTACAGTTCACACTTGTTTAACCTGCATAAAAACGAATTCCTGAAAGCACTGCAGATATTTAGCATGGCCATGATCTTCATTGAATTAGCATACATTGGATATCAATACACCTTGGTCCATTGGAATAACAAGGATGATATATACGTTTTAACCGGATTGAATTCACACAAAAATCTGTGCAGCTCTTATATCTTTTTGAACCTTGCCATACTTGCCCTCGGCTATAATCAATTTACTAAAAAATGGACGATACTCAATCACATATTCATTGTTCTTTCCATTTTGATACTCATTACTTTGAAAACAAAAGCCATTGCTTTAGGTTTAATTACAGTTCTATGTGTATTCGGTTCATTCCGATTTTTAAAGAGGCGTGTGCCGCCACTGACACCCCTGTTAAGCTACGGCCTGACTATGGTATCACTTCTGGTTTTTTTCATGCTTGTAACTCCTTCGGTTACAAAACAACTCATAACCTATAATGAACATGCAAAGAAGACTAATTCATTGGAGTATGATAACGAAAGGCTGATCCTCTGGGATAAGACATTTCACCTTATTGAGGATAACTTTTGGCTTGGCACCGGAGGAGGCAACTGGCAAATCGGATATATGAAAAACGGTATTAGCGGCCTTTATAGGGCCGAAGACCTGAATTATACCTTTCAAAGACCGCATAATGATTGGTTATGGATCATCAGTGAATACGGGATCATTGGTACACTCATTTTTTTTACGTTCCTTTTTATATTATTTACCAATGCCATCAGACACCTGCGGAACGCCAATGCAGATCCACGATCTGTGCAATTAAAACTCGCCATTGCGTTTTGCTTCGGTTTTTTTGTGATCCAATTCTTTGATTTTCCTAAGGAACGATTTGAACATGTTGCCCTGCTTCACCTTTTGTTCGGTTTTATTCACTCTCATGGTTCAGATGACGGAGTATCTGCACACAATCCTTTGAAAGCATCCTTTAGAATTAATTCTATTGCTGTTGTTGCTGCTTTAATACTGGCAACGGCATTTTCCTTTCAACGCATCAAAGGAGAATCAAATATAAAGGACTTATATGACCAACATCGCAATCAGAATCACGAACTGGTATTGTCCATCAGCAAAAAAGCTAAGAATACTTATTACGTTTGCGATCCCTTGTCTATTCCGATCGATTGGTACATTGGGAACTCACTGGCGTCGCTGAATCGTTTTGATGAGGCCAATAAAGCCTTTTTATCGGCTCTAAAAACAAGTCCTTATAATCGTAATGTGTTGAATGATCTGGCATCATCCTATGAAAAAAAAGTTATGACCGATTCTGCGATCTATTACTATAAGGAAGCATTAAAAATAAGTCCAAGGTTTGATGATCCCAATCTTAATCTTGCTGCAATCTTCATCAATCAAGGCAACTATATGGCAGCTGATTCATGTTTAAAGCAATTGACACATGACTCAGAGAGAAGAAGCAATTACCAACGCATGGTCAATGCCTTTTTGGGGATACACTAATGAAGGGCCTGTTGGCTCCTGACCAAAATCAACTTTTTGGCTTACCAAAATCATGTTCCGATTTTAAAAGTGGGTATATTTTTGCTGCATCAATTTAAATTATTAATCAATTAAAAGGAGGTAAAAATGTCACTCATTAAGAAAAACGAAAGAAGCTTTCCATCTGTTTTCTCTGATCTTTTCGATTATGACAGGTTTTTTGGCGGTCCAATGTTCAAAGACTTTGAGAATGCGCTTCCTGCAACAAATGTAAAAGAAACTGAAAAGGAATTTAAAATTGAACTCGCAGTGCCGGGTTTCAAGAAAGAAGATTTCAAGGTTAATCTTGATAATGATGTATTGACCATTAGTGCAGAGACTAAGAATGAAAAAAAGGAAGAGAACGAGAAATACACTCGCAAGGAATTTTCCTATAACTCATTCTCAAGATCATTCCAATTACCAAAAACCGCCAACAACGAAAAGATAAATGCGAAATATGAAGATGGTATCTAAAATTGGACATCAGCAAAAAAGAAGAAGCCATCAAACAAGACAATAAGAAACAAATTCAGGTTGGATAAAAAATAGTTCTGTTCTGTTAGTTATAGTTAGCAAAGAAGCCCGGAGTTTTCCGGGCTTCTTTGTTTGTTTTTAAGTTTATTACTTTTTATAATAGATCGGGTCGCCATGCAATCCCTCAATGTCCTTTTTAAAGCGATCCATTAAAGCCTTCTCCTTTTCTGAAAATGGAGGATAAGCGTCTGCCACCTTTTGCATTACAGAGATGAAATTCCCTTTTAGTTCGGGGCTTAAATAATGGCTGTTGGTGCGGATCTCTTTAATTGCCCATTCATAGGCAGTTTCAGAGTCCATTCTGTCTCTTTCCATGATCTGAAAAACAATATCAGAAACATCAAACGAATACTCCTTACTTTTCAAATGTTCGCTGACGATCTTTTGAAATTTCTCACGCTCCTCTTTCTGAATCTTACCGTCGGAAAAAGCAATGGCATAAGCCAATTGACCTATTGCAAAATGTAAATTCTCTATAGGGCCCATATTTTATTTTGTTTTACTTAAAAGTAGTAAAATATTTCAAATAAAAATAGTGATGGAGGTCAGCCAAAAATCATGACCAATGTCATAAAAAGCCCAGAGCAATGACAGTACTTTTGGGCAAACAAAACTGCGGTGAGCAGCCATTTATGATACTTCAAAAAGAAACCTCCGAAAAACACGCCTGTTACCATTGTGGAGATACCTGCCAAACAGAAGAGATCAAACATGACGACAAGATCTTCTGCTGTGATGGCTGCAAAATGGTTTTTGAGGTCATCAACGATAAAGGATTATGCGATTACTATGATATTGAAAAGAATCCCGGATTGACGCAAAAGGTAAAGATACGGGAAGGAAAATTCGCCTTTTTGGATGATGATACAGTGCAGGAAAAATTGATACACTTTAAGAGTGATGGTCAGGAACATGTGACCTTTTACCTGCCACAAATGCATTGCAGTTCCTGTGTTTGGTTATTAGAGCACTTAAATAAGATCAATGCGGGCATCATCAAATCACAGGTTAATTTTCTTAAAAAGGAAGTGACCGTGGTGTATGAAAAGGGGAAGATCAGTTTACGTAAAATAGCGGAGATACTGACCTCTGTTGGCTATGAACCGCACATAAGCCTGAACAACATCGCAGGAAAAAAAATAAACAAACATAACAAAAGCAAGATCTATAAGATAGGTATTGCCGGCTTTGCCTTTGGTAACATCATGATGCTGAGCTTCCCTGAGTATTTTTCCTTCGGATATATTGAAGATGAAAGCCTGAAGCGTTTCTTCTCTTATCTTAATCTAGCCCTGGCTCTTCCTGTTTTCCTCTACTCCGCCTCTGATTTTTTTATTTCGTCCTACAAAAGTTTAAAACAAAAATTCCTGAATATTGATGCGCCAATCGCCCTTGCCGTGATCATCACATTTACACGTAGTGTTTATGAGATCCTTACAGATACAGGTGCAGGCTACCTTGACTCCATGACCGGCATTGTCTTCTTTATGCTGGTGGGCAGGTATTTTCAGGATTTCACATACGAAACACTTTCGTTCGAAAGGGACTATACCTCGTACTTCCCGCTTGGTGTAACTTTAGTGAGTGAAGACAAGTCGGAAAAACAGGTTCCTGTTTCAAAATTAAAAGTTGGAGACCGCATCAAGATCCATCATGGAGAGATCATTCCGGCCGACGCTATTCTATTCTTCGGAAAAGCTTCCATTGATTACAGTTTTGTTACCGGTGAATCGTTACCTGTAGACAAGACCATAGGCGAGATCGTTTATGCTGGAGGCAAGCAAACCGCTGGCGCAATTGAACTTGAGGTAGTTAAAGAAGTATCGCAAAGTTATTTAACGCAGCTATGGAATAATGACGTATTTAAAGAAAGCCCTTTAGAAAAGAAGACGTCTTTTATTCATGCTCTGAGCAAATACTTTACATATGTGCTTTTCAGTATTGCTATAATCACAGGTGTTTACTGGAAATTCAATGATCCGTCGAATATACTCAATAGCATAACTGCTATTCTGATCGTTGCTTGTCCTTGTGCTCTGTTGCTAAGTGCAACATTTACCAATGGCAACATATTAAGATACCTTGGCCGTCATAAATTCTATGCAAAGAACGCCAATGCAGTTGAGCGAATTGCCGATGCTGATACCATTGTGTTTGATAAAACAGGAACCATTACCTACCAGCAGGAGGCAAAGCTTGAATACCATGGTGAAATGCTCACTGAGGAAGAACAGGTATTAATTAAAAGTTTGGCAAGTCAATCGAATCATCCATTAAGCCAATCTGTATCATCGTATCTGTCAAAGATCAAGGCACGTCCGGTTCAGTCCTTTATACAAATAAAAGGTGAGGGAATACAAGGCATGATCCAGGGGTCGCTTGTGAAGATAGGCTCATCTGCATTTGTGGGGCTGAATAACAACGATGTTTCTCTTGAAGGAAGCAAGGTGCACGTGATGATCGACAATAAATTAAAAGGGTATTTTCTGATCAACAATCGTTACCGCACCGGTTTGAACAAACTGATAGATCAGCTGAAAAAGAAGAGATACAACATCGTGATTCTGTCAGGAGATAACGAAAGTGAGAAACAATTCCTTGAGACGATCTTTGGCGAGAACACTCCGATGTATTTTAATCAGAAGCCCGAAGACAAACTTGCGTTCGTGAGATCATTGCAGGAACAAGGAAAGAAAGTGATCATGCTTGGAGATGGGTTAAATGACGCAGGTGCTTTAAAACAAAGTAACGTGGGTATAGCCATCACAGACAATATGAACAATTTCTCACCCGCCTGTGATGCTATTCTTAACGGCGAAATATTCTTCATATTTTGAGAGTTCTTGCAGTATTGTTTGGATGATAAAAAA
>DAISHL010000032.1:0-10638 GCA_036822555.1 Bacteroidota bacterium
AAGAGATTCAGAAGTTTTTTCCATCAATACATTGATCAATATCCAGCCAATGATTAGTAAGAACAGTATGCTTGGAATAGGAAAAAGAGGTGATTTAAATGGTCTTTCAATGTTCTTGTGTTTATAACGTAAAATAAAGATCCCAAGCACTGTTAAAAAAGTAAAGAGGTTTAAAGTGAAACCAACATAGTTGATCAATGAATCAAAAGATGAAAGAAGTACCAATACAATAGCTATGCAAGATTGAAAGGCGATAGCCACATAAGGCACATTGTTTGAATTTGTAACAGAGAAGATCTTCAATGCCGGCATTTTGTTACCCATTCCCTGCATTACCCTTGGTCCGGCCAGGATCATGGCACTATTGGTAGAATTCAGAAGCACCGCAATAGCTATGCGCATGTAACCGCCAATGGTTGTTCCAAAAATATGATTGGCACTTAAAAATCCAACTTCCACTTGGCCTTTGAGTTCTTCAAACGGTGTACTTTTCAGGAATATAAAGTTCAATGCCGTATAAACGAACAGGACCACCAAGGTTCCAAAGAACAATGCTTTTGGCAGGGTCTTATTCACATCCTTGATCTCTCCTGCTAAATAAGCAGCAGCATTCCATCCGCTATAGGCGTAGGTGACATAGATCAAAGAGGATGCAAAACTACTGCTGAAAATATTGGTAACAGAATCTTTGGATGGTGCGAATGAGAAATCAAAATCAGGATGATAGAAAATGCCAAACAAAATAAACACCACAATGACACTTACTTTAACCAAAGTGAAAATGCGCTGAAAAAGACTTCCTGATTTCAGATTAAATGAATGGATCAACGTGATCAACAGGATCACACTTATGGCAAGTACTTGCTTGTTCACTTCAGGATAAACAGATTGAACGTAATTGCTAAGAGCCATGGAGGCGGCAGCAATTGGTGCAGCGAAACCAACGGTAACACTTACCCAACCACTTAAAAAACCTATGGCCGGATGATACAATTTACTCAGATAGTGAAATTCTCCACCATTCTCAGGCAATGCCGCACCGATCTCTCCATAGGTAAGTGCACCACACAAGGCTAGGACACCACCAACCAGCCAAAGGGCAATGATGGCGAAGCCATCCTGTATACCCAGCAATTGATAACCTAAACTGGTGAATACACCTGTTCCTATCATGTTGGCGATCACAATAGAAATGGCTGTATAAAATCCTATTTTGTGGGAACTCATTTTCGAGGATTAAAACTAGGCATTTTTTACTGAGTGAGCATAATGCAAAGCCTGGTTTTATTAACTTAATCAAAGGATTGAGTTACATTCTTGCTGTTTTCAATGAGTTGCTGGTATTGCAATGGCGAAAGGTCGCTGTAATAGTAGTTGATCGGATTGGTTTTCTCTCCGTTTTTGATCACTTCGTAATGCACGTGCGGAGCGGTACTTAATCCTGTACTGCCAACATAACCGATCAACTGACCGCGTTTCACCTTTTGCCCCACTTTACAACCAATTCGGCTCATATGGCCGTATAGTGTTTGGTAACCAAACCCATGATTGATCACAACGTGATTCCCATATCCCTGGGCCATATTATCAGCTCTTTCTACAACACCATCTCCGGTCGCATTGATTGGGGTACCATGAACGGCAGTAAAATCCATGCCGGGGTGAAATTCCTGAGTTTTGTAAATAGGGTGTGTTCTCCATCCAAACCCACTGGTAACAGCATGTGTAAGATCTTTTTTATTGATCGGCATGATGGCTGGTATTGAACTTATAAGTTGTTCTTTGCTTTTGGCTAGTTTTACAACTTCATCAAAGGATCGCGATTGAATGTAAAGTTTTTTTGCAATGATATCGAGGCGTTCAGAGGTGCTTTTCATCAATTCAGCATTGTCGTACCTATCGAATTCACTGTAACGGTCAGAGCCTCCAAAGCCTGCATTTCTCATGGAACGCGGCAATGGTTCGGCTTCAAATATAGAGCGGTAAATGTTATCATCACGCTCTTCAAGGTCCTGAAGTACCTGTTCCATCAGGTCCATTTTCTTTTGAAGTACGTTATATTGAAGGGTCAGAGCCTCTATCTCACGGTTCTGCTTTTTCTCAGAAGGAGAGGGAAGTAATTTCTTGGACACGATCACGGTAAGTGTTGCAAAAACCAGTCCGGTTGCAACATACGACAATACACGCCACAGCCTTTCCCTGAACGAAACTTTTACTTTTTCGTAGGTCAGACTTTTGGTGTTGAATCTGTACTTTACCTTGCTCATGAATACGAGGATACAAGGTACTCATTAATCTCGGTTTTTCAATGATCCGGCAGCATTTTCCGTTTTAAAAAGTGTTAACGGAGCCCAAGATTTTACGCTATTGAAAAGGACGCGAGATCTTAGCAAACTGTGAATAAAAAGTAGGCTGCAGCCCTCATATTTTCTTATTTTTACAAGATCAATTTTTTATGGAAGCGAATAAAGTTAGACAGACATTTCTAGATTTTTTTAAAAGTAAAGGACATCAGATAGTTCCAAGTGCCCCAATGGTTGTTAAGGGCGATCCAACTCTTATGTTCAACAACAGTGGTATGGCACCTTTCAAGGATATTTTTCTTGGCAATGCGCCTATCAAGCATCCCCGTGTGGCGGATACACAAAAGTGTTTAAGGGTAAGTGGAAAACACAACGACCTTGAAGAGGTTGGTGTGGATACTTACCATCATACCATGTTTGAAATGCTTGGTAACTGGAGTTTTGGTGATTACTTCAAGAAAGAAGCGATTGCATGGGCCTGGGAACTTTTAACTGACGTCTACAAGATCGACAAGTCAAGATTGTACGTGACCGTATTCGAAGGTAGTAAAGAGGAAGGATTGGCTTTTGATCAGGAGGCTTACGATACATGGAAGCAATTTGTGAGTGAAGACCGCATATTGAATGGGAATAAAAAAGATAACTTCTGGGAGATGGGTGACATGGGGCCGTGTGGTCCATGCAGCGAGATCCATTATGATGGCAGAAGCGATGAAGAAAGATCAAAGGTGAGCGGAGCTTCTTTGGTGAATAAGGACAACCCACAGGTGATAGAGATCTGGAACAATGTGTTCATGGAGTTTGAACGAAAGGCCGATGGTTCTCTAGTGAAACTTCCAAAGCAGCATGTAGATACAGGGATGGGATTTGAACGTTTGGTGCGTGTATTACAAGGCAAGCAAAGTAATTACGATACCGATGTTTTCATGCCATTGATCAGCAAGATAGAGGAGCTTTCAGGGCACAGGTATAAACCTGAGGACGAGGAGCATCATAAAAAGCAACTCATGATCAATATTGCCATGCGTGTGATCGCTGATCATATCAGAACAATATCATTTAGCATTGCCGACGGACAGTTGCCTGGCAATACAGGTGCTGGATATGTGATCAGAAGGATCCTGAGACGAGCCATCCGTTATGGCTATCAATCATTGAATCTAAAGGAACCATTCATGTACAGGATCGTGCCAACCTTGGCGCACCAGATGGGTACTGCATTCCCTGAACTTAATTCACAAAAATTATTGATAGAGAAAGTGATCAAGGAAGAAGAACTTTCTTTCTATAAAACATTGGAGTTTGGATTGAAGCGTATCGATCAGGTGTGTATTGATGCAAATGCAGCACACCAAAAAGTGATCGATGGTAAAGTGGTGTTTGAGTTATATGACACATTTGGTTTTCCAGTGGATCTGACTTCACTCATCGCCCGTGGATACGATCTTAGTATCGATGAGGAAGGATTCAATAAATACCTGAAGAAACAAAAGGACCGTTCGCGCGCTGCAACATCCATTGATACGGATGATTGGATCTACACTGAGTTTGGGAAGAGCATTCAAGGCGAGAAAGAGACCGAATTCATCGGCTACGAGGAATTTGAATGTGAGGCAAAGATCGTTCGTTTCAGAAAAGTAAAAGCAAAGAACAAGGAATCATTCAACATTGTTCTTCATAAAACACCTTTCTATTCTGAAAGTGGAGGACAAGTGGGTGATACCGGTGTACTGGAAAGTGTGAATGAAAGGATCACTATTTATGATACAAAAAAAGAGAATGGTGTAATCATTCATTTCAGTGATAAATTACCTGAAAAGATAGACAGCGAATTTGTCGCCAAGATCGATAAGGACAAGCGCTTTCTGACTGCAAATAATCATAGTGCTACCCATTTGATGCATGCCGCATTGAGAAAAGTACTTGGTACACATGTTGAGCAAAAAGGTAGTTTGGTGAACAGTGAGTATTTAAGGTTTGACTTCTCTCATTTCAGCAAGGTAACAGATGAAGAGATCGCTGAAATTGAGAAACTCGTGAATGCCAAGATCCGCGAGAATATTGCATCGAACATTCAATTGATGCCGATTGATGAAGCTAAAAAGACCGGTGCTATGGCTTTGTTTGGTGAAAAGTATGGAGATATTGTGAGGGTTGTGACCTTTGACAGGGATTATTCAATTGAATTGTGCGGAGGCTCACATGTTGGGGCAACCGGACAAATAGGGTATTTCAAGATCATTTCTGAAGGTGCCGTTGCGGCAGGTATCAGGAGGATAGAGGCCATCACTTCGGTGAAGACCGAAGAGTTCATCAACGAACAATTGCAATTGATCCACGAATTAAAGACAAGTTTAAAAGGCAGTAAAGACCTTGTAAAGAGTGTGAATTCGTTGCTGGATGAAAATGCAGAGTTGCAAAGGCAATTGGCGAGCTTCCTTAAGGAAAAAGCACAACAGATAAAAAAGGAATTGAAAGCACAGTTAGAGAACAGGAACGGTGTGAATTTCCTTGCAAAACAAATTGCGTTTGAGCACCCTGAAGAGATCAAGAATATTTTGTTCGAACTAAAGAATGAAGTTGAAAATTGTTTTGTGGTATTAGGAGCGGACATCAAAGGAAAACCTAGTTTGTCGGTGATTGTAAGCGACAATCTGGTGAAAGAAAAGAACCTCAAAGCCGGAAACATTGTAAGGGATCTTGCGAAAGAGATCAATGGCGGTGGAGGCGGACAAGCCTTTTACGCACAGGCCGGAGGTAGCAAATTGGAAGGGCTTACAAGCGCTATAGAAAAAGCAAAAACATTAATTTAAATACAAACATCATGAAAAAGTTCATCAGTAGCATTGTTCTGTTCTTAGTGATCACAGGCTCTGCATTTGCACAAACGGCAACTTCGTATTTCGATTCGGGATATAAGAAATACTAGAATAAGGATTATAATGGAGCCATAGCAGATTACGATAAGTGCATTCAGCTTGATCCAAAAAATGCCGACGCCTATTACAACAGGGGAATGGCTAAATATGCATTGGCTTTGGATGATGCGGCCATCCAGGATTACAACAAAAGTATTGAACTGAAGCCGGGAGTGTTTGATGTATATTACAATAGAGGGTTATGATATTTCTGGAAGAAGGATTACAAGACAGCGATCGTTGATTTTAATATCGCCTTAAGTATCAAGTCAGATCATGCAAAGTCTTATTGTTACCGTGGTGTCTGTCAGTATTACCTTGCGAATGATGCTGAGGCAAAGAAAGATCTCACCATGGCCATTGGTTTGGATCAATCCTATGCATGGAGTTACTATTATCGCTCACTGGTGAAATATGCAGAAGCAGATGATGATGGCGCTATTGCTGATCTTGATGTGGCCATTGGCAAAAATGCCTCTGAGTATCTGTTCTATTATCAACGTGGCCTGTGCAAATACCAGAAGAAAGATTATAATGGTGCCTTGGCTGATCTATCCATGACCATTGGTATGAAACCAACGTATTCTTCTGCTTATACATGGAGAGGTTGCAGTTATTTTGCCAATGCAAATGATAAAAGTGCCATCAATGATTTCAATAAGGCATTGGAATTGAATCCGAATGATTCTCAGGCTTTACATTTCCGCGGATTATCAAAGAATTATACTGGTGATAAATCAGGGGCGTGCGCTGATTTAAAGCGTGCCGATCATCCTGGGTATTCAAAATCCAAGGATGAGCTGATAAAACTTGGCTTTAACTGATCTTCCCTTTTATCAGTATACAAAAATTATGGCAGAAATGCAATCTGTATTTAATTTTAATTAACTATTAATCAGTGATATACAATTAGTTTAAGGCAAATCTTCTTCTTAAAAATCCTTATCTTTAATTGAAATATTACGTGAAGAAATACAATGAGTGAGTACGACGACGAAGGAATGAACGATCAGGAGTTTGAGGAGAGTTTGAAGCGTTTTGAAAGTATGGTCAATGGGGTAGAGCATTCGTTTTTTGATGCAGACGAACTGGAGGAGATCATAGATTACTATATGCAATGGCTGAATTATGAGATGGCAAAAAAGGCGATCGACTATGGGTCAATGCACTATCCATATTCATCCAATATCAAGATCAAGAAGGCACAATACTTGTCAACGCAGCATTTTACACATGAGGCTTTGAATTTATTGAATGAAGTGGAACAGATCGAACAAAGTAATTTTGATCTGTACATGACACGCGGGTATATATACAGTCAGATGGGGCTGGGAGAACAAGCGATCGAGAATTTCAAGAAAGCGATCCCCTTGGCTGAATTCAAAGATGAGGTATATGTAGCGTTAGGCATCGAATTCTTAAATGAGGATAAGCCTGATGATGCCTTGTTCTATTTTAAGAAAGCCATTAAATCAAACCCTAAGAATGAGACAGCGCTCAATGAGATCTCTCTATGCTTTGACCTTACCGTTAAAAGCGAGGAATCGGGTTCATTCTTTACCAATTATATTGAGAATAATCCCTATAGCTATTATGCATGGTTCAATCTTGGCCTGGCATATGGTCGTTTGGGCTTGTTTGAGAAGGCCATTGATGCGTACGACTATTGTTTGGCCATTAATGAGCAGTTCAGTTCAGCCTATTTCAATAAAGCCAATTCTTTGGCACAATTAAAAAGATACGCGGAAGCAATTGTAGTGTATAAGGAAACACTGAAGTATGAAGATCCGGATCCTACAACCTATTATTACATGGGTGAGTGTTATGAGAATTCGGAAGACTATGAGAATGCTCTCATCAATTATAACAAATGCGTAAAACTTGATCCGGCGAATGCTGATGCCTGGTTGGCCATCGGTGTTAGTTTGGACTCCTTGAACCGATTGACCGAAGGTATTCATTACATTAAAAAGGCTATTGAGATCAATCCGAACGAACCTGAATATTGGTATGTATTTGCAGAGGTTCAGCAAAAGCTGGGCTTTCAGGAAGAAGCAGCCTTGGCATATCAACGTGTGATCGAACTTGAGTATCCTGATTTTGATGTGTGGTTGGATTACAGCAAACTTATGCATGAGTCGGGCTACTTCACCGAGGCGGTTGAGATCATTCAAGAAGGAATAAAGAACTTTCCGGATGTTTCTGCATTGCATTACCGTTATGCGATCTTATTGCTGGCATCAGGAAATAAAGCTGAGGCAATGGCAGAATTTGAACATGCACTTAAAATGAATTACAAGGATCACGAAACCATTTTTGAATATGCTCCTGAATTGGAGAACAATCCAGAATTGTTACAGTTGATCAATCACTATAAAAACTAAACTATGGCATCTAAATACAATTTTGAACTGGCACACTTGCCTGAACGCACGGAGCGACCAAGAACAAACGGACTCACAATGGTAATGGATAAAGGCCTCTCGTTAAGACAAGCGGAAGATCTTTTATCTGTTTCATCTGACTACGTTGATTTTATTAAATTAGGTTTTGGTACTTCTCTAGTGACCAAAAATCTGAAAGAAAAGATCAAACTTTATCAAAATGCAGGCATTAAAGTGTATCTGGGTGGTACACTTCTGGAGGCATTCATCGTGAGAAATAAAGTGGATGATTACGTTCGCAACATTGAATCTTTAGGCTTGAATTGTGCTGAGGTAAGTGATGGCAGCATTACCCTCAACCACGATAAGAAGTGTGAGATCATCCATAAATTGGCAAAGAATTTCACAGTAGTAAGTGAGGTAGGAAGTAAGGAAGAAGGTGTGATCATACATCCGGCAAGATGGATAAGCATGATGCAAAGTGAATTGCAGGCCGGTGCATTCAAAGTGATCGCAGAAGCGAGAGAGAGTGGAACAGTAGGGATCTTCCATAAGAATGGAAGTGCTCATACATTGTTGATCAACCGAATTGTGAACAAAGTTAAAATTGAGAACATCATCTGGGAAACTCCTCAGAAGAGCCAACAGGTGTATTTCATTAAATTGTTCGGTGCCAATGTGAATTTAGGCAATATTGGATATGAAGATGTGATCCCTCTGGAGACCTTAAGATTAGGATTGCGCGGAGATACATTCTTTACATTCTTGCCGGAATCAATGAAACAGGAAATTTAATTTAATAGTCAAAAAGCATATGAAAGAAGTAAGTGTACAAGAACTAAAACAACTAATAGATACAAAGGCTGATTTTCAGTTGATAGACGTACGTGAGCCACATGAGTTTGATGAGGCTAATATTAACGGACACCTTATACCTCTAGGAGAAGTATTGGATCGTGCCGATGAGATCAATAAGGATAAGCAGGTGGTGGTGCATTGCAGAAGCGGTAAGCGCAGTGCAACAGCCATTCAGGCCCTTGAAGCTCAAATGGGCTTTACAAATTTGTATAATTTAAAAGGTGGTATCTTAGCCTATATTGAAGAAATCGGATTATGATCGAACTATTTAAACATATCCTACATCTGGATTTTGATTGGCTGTTTCAAAATTACGGCACATCAGTATACGTTATTCTTTTTCTGGTGATCTTTATTGAGACCGGCCTGGTGGCCATGCCATTTTTACCGGGTGACTCATTATTATTCACTGCAGGATTATTTGCACGATCGGGATACCTGAACATGTCTTATCTTATGATCTTATTGTTCATTGCTGCAGTATTGGGTGATAATATCAATTATTGGGTTGGCAGGAAGATCGGCATCAAGGTCTTTGATCTGAAACTAAAGGGAAGGCCACTGGTGAAGCATGAGTATTTAACTAAGACACATGAGTTTTTCGAAAAGCATGGAACCAAGGCCATTATTATGGCGCGCTTCGTTCCTTTCGTTAGGACCTTTGCTCCATTTGCAGCTGGTGTTGGTGAAATGAATTACAAGAAGTACTTGATGTTTGATGTTATTGGCGGTGCGCTATGGATCGGTAGTTTAACAACTGCAGGGTATTTACTTGGCGAAGTTGAATTCATCAGAAAGCACATTGATCTTGTATGTTTAGGTATCATTTTCATCTCTGTGTTACCTATCCTTCTAAATATTCTTAAAGCAAGAATGAATAAAACTTCATGAGGATCCTTGCGTGCATATCCCTACTAATGGCGTTGCTTTTCACGTCATGCTCGGTAAGCAAACGTTCTTACAGAAAGGGATATCATGTAGAGTGGGCATTCAGCAAGAAAAAAGTTGAATCCAACAGATCATCCACTGCAGCACCTGTTGTAGCTGAGAGTGATCCTTTGGAGAGTGAGATTGCGCTTGCTTCATCCGGCAGTGCTCTGGATGTAGGCGATATCAAGAGATCATTAACGCTTAGCTCAGATACCTGCGGCGATAAGGTGATCTTCAAGAATGGAGATATTATAACTGCCAAAGTTATTGAGATCACAGATGATAAGATCAAATACAAACGTTGTGATAATATAGAAGGCCCGTTGTTTGTGGTTTCCAAGACCGCAGTGCACAGCATCCGATACGTGAACGGGGTGACCGATATCATTGAGCCACCGGCCTATAATAACAATGGTACACCCAACAACGGTCAAACTCCGGGTAATGCAGATAATGATTATAAAGGAGTTCAGAAAACACATCCTAAAGCTATTGCTGCTTTGTTGTTGACCATCACCGGATTTTATCCACTTATTATTTTGGGATGGATCCTAGGTTTGATCTTTGCTGTCAAAGCCCAGAAGGAGATCATTGCAAATCCTAAACGTTACAAAGGATTAAAGCTTGCCAGATTCGTAAAATTCTTTACAAGTGTTCTTCTGGGACTAATCGCACTAATTTTGATTTTAGCGATACTCGGTTCATTGTAGCAAAATGCGTGAAACATTTTGGAGAAGGATGTGTTATTGCTCATAAATAAGTTGAATGAACAGGGTTAAGCTTCTATTACTTTTTATCACATTCCTCAGTTTTTATTATGGACAGGTTGAGACCAGATCCATTCATGCCAAATCAATCGCCGACAAAATAACCATTGACGGAGCAATTGATGAAGAAACATGGAAACAGGCAGAACGCAGCGGTAATTTCTGGCAGAATTTTCCTTACGATACATCACTGGCAGAAGTAAAAACAGAAGTGATGGTGGCGTACGATAATGATAATTTATACATTGCCGCCATTTGTTATGATAGTGTACCTCACCGGTATGTGATACAATCGCTTAAACGGGATTTTTCCTATCCCATCAGTGATGCATTTGTGGCTACCATCGATCCCTTCAGTGATATGCAGAATGGTTTCTCTTTTGGTTTAAATCCATATGGTGTTCAACGTGAAGGATTGGTTCAAAATGGAGGAGCTATGGGCGTTACTACATTGTGGGATAACAAGTGGTTTGCTGAA
>DAISHL010000032.1:10648-12123 GCA_036822555.1 Bacteroidota bacterium
TGAAACAAAACGCTACACAAATAAATGGACCTTAGAAATGCAGATCCCATTCAAGTCGATCCGATTTAAGGATAACCTCACCAACTGGCGCATCAATTTTTCCAGGAACGACCTCGACCTTAATGAAAATAGCAGCTGGGTGAAGGTTCCTCGTCAGTTCAATATATCTACCTTGGCATTCACGGGAATTTTACATTTTGAGAAACCTCCGGTAAAGAACGGACAGAATATGTCTGTTATACCTTATGCGATAGGGAGGTTCAGTGAAGATTACACCAAGCCAAATTCGAGACTTATCGAATACAATGGAGGTGCTGATGCAAAGTTTGTACTCGGTTCTTCCTTAAATCTGGATGTAACAGTTAATCCGGATTTTAGTCAGGTTGAAGTGGACAGGCAATTGACCAATTTAACGAGGTTCAGTTTGTTCTTTCCAGAACAACGTCAGTTCTTTATTGAGAACAGTGATCTGTTCGAACGCTTTGGATTCAGACAAATCCGTCCTTTCTTTTCCAGAAGAATAGGATTGAATAACGGGAATATCATTCCGATCTATGGTGGTATGCGCTTGAGTGGCAAGCCGAGTAAGAACTGGCGTATTGGAGTAATGGATATTCAAACAGGAGATAAGACCATAAATACCACAAGGGTGTTCTCACAGAATTATTTTGTGGCTGCGGCTCAATACAATGTATTCAAGCGATCGAACATTGCAGCCATTTTTGTGAACAGACAACAATTTGATACCACAGGCTACTCCGTAAATAATTACAATCGTGTGGCAGGTCTCGATTATAATTTATCCAGTGCTAATAACAGATGGAATGGCAAGTTCTTTTTCCATAATTCCTTCTCTAATAAGAACAACAATAATGCCTATACACACGCTAGCTGGTTAAACTATTCATCACAGAACTGGAGCATTGAATGGAATCATGAATATGTTGACAAGAATTATAATGCTGAGACTGGATTTACGCCGAGGATCTTTCAAACCGATGTCAATGGAAGGGTGAACAGATTCACTTACTGGCGCCTTGAACCGCATATTTATTATTACATGTATCCGAAAAGCAAGATCATTAATAAAATGGGACCAACAGTGTATCTGGACCATTATATGAATCAGAAGTTTCAAACAACCGATTGGTTCTTGCGCGGAGGCTATGATCTGTATTTCCGAAGCTCAGCTTTTTTTTCAGTGTTTGGTACCGCCAATTATACAAAGCTGTTGTTTCCAACAGATGTTAGTTTTACCGGGCTAAGCCAAACTACGCCAGCCGGGGATTATTTTTATCAGAACTGTGGATTCTCACTAAAATCAAATCAGCGTAAACTCATTGTCACCAGCATTGGCGCTAATTATGGAAGTTATTATTACGGTACAAAATTCTCTTTGGCAGCCGATCTTTCTTACAGGTTTCAGCCAAACATAATCTTCTCCGTTGGATATACTCGTGATGAGAACTTCATTC
>DAISHL010000033.1:0-12090 GCA_036822555.1 Bacteroidota bacterium
TTTACTCTGCCATGGCAACACTGGCTCAAAAATGAACTGAAGGGATTTTGTGATAATCAGATAAATGCACTGGAGCAGAAAAAGATCTTAAAAGCAGGCAGTGCAACATCCTTATGGAATAGGTTCCTAAATAAGGATCCACTGGTGACCTGGTCGAGAGTTTGGCACCTTATTGTTTTGAATCATTGGTTAGACCTGAATAAGATAAACGTTGACTAAGAAAAAAATAGGCGTATTCATCGATTGGTTTCTGCCAGGCACCAGAGCAGGTGGGCCGGTAAGATCCATTCAATCGCTCACCTCATTGCTTAAAGATGATTTCGAGATAAGTGTGATCACTACAAACACAGACCTTGGTTCAACAACTGCTTACGATTCCATTGAACCAAATGTTTGGATAGAAAAGGACGGAGTACGCGTGTTCTACTTTAGTAAGGAACAGCTGTCAAAGAACAACTTGTTACAATTGATCACTGATGGCAAGTTTGACATACTTTACCTGAATAGCTTCTGGAGTTACTGGTTCTCAATATGTATTGTTCAGCAAAAGAAAAACGGTACTCTGAAACAGCCGGTGGTGCTTGCCCCAAGAGGAATGCTGGGCAAAGGTGCCCTTGAGATCAAATCATTTAAAAAGAAGGTTTACTTAAAATTTGCGCAATGGAAGAACCTGTATAAGGACATCCATTTTCATGCCACCAATGAACAGGAAAAAAAAGACATCCTTTCATTTTTTTCAAAAGCACAAATTACAATTGCGGAAAATCTGAATGGAAGTGCATTCATCAGACACCATAGAGAAAAAAAGCAAGGTGAATTGAACCTGTTCTACTTATCCCGAATCGTTCCAATTAAAAATATTCATTTAGCGCTTAATTTACTTGCGCAACTCCCGAAACACATTACTGCCACATATACCATTTTTGGCAATATTGAAGACCAAGGATATTGGAATAGTTGCCTTTCTATCATTGAAAAAATGCCTGACAACATCAAGGTCCAATACCAGGGAGAGCTTCCGTTCGACAAGATCCAGCAAAGCATTAAAGATTACCATGCTTTACTATTGCCTACATCCAATGAGAACTTTGGCCATTCTATTGTTGAAAGTTTAAGCAGTGGATGTGCCGTTGTGATCAGTGATCAAACTCCATGGACCGATGTGACATTACATAAGGCCGGAGCCGCATTAAACCTTAATGATGAGAAAGGTTTTTTACAAGCGCTGGAAACATTGGCCATGATGAATCAGGCAGCATTTGACAAAACCTCTGACAATGCTATTGATTACATTACTGAAAAATTAAATGTAAATTTGATCAGAGAAAAGTATATACACCTATTTGATGCAGCAAGGTAAAACAGATCTGTCGAAATTCAATAACCATTGGTACAAGCCGGGCGGTAACATATTCTCCCGAACACTCTGGTATTTTATCAATGCTTCCTTCTTCAGATCCGCTTTTCCATTCATGAGCGTAAAGATCTCCTTATTAAGGCTATTTGGTTCACAGATCGGCAAAGGTCTGGTCATTAAACCGCATGTATCAATTAAATATCCATGGAACTTAAGCATTGGCGATCATGTGTGGATCGGTGAGAATGTATGGATAGACAATTTGGACAAAGTAAGTATTGGCAATAACGTTTGTATCTCTCAAGGTGCCTTGCTGTTAAGCGGCAACCATAATTACAGCTCCTCAAGTTTTGACCTGATGGTTAAACCAATAGTTCTAGAAGATGGGGCCTGGATAGGTGCCAGATCTACGGTTTGCCAGGGTGTTACTGTTAAACAGCATGCCGTGCTAAGTGTAGCTTCTGTTGCTTCTACCGATCTGGAAGCATATTCAATTTACAGAGGAAACCCCGCAACCAAGGTTAAAGACAGGCAAATACAATAATGTAGGTATTTACTTGGCATTGATTCAAAAATTACTAATTTTGTTGCCATCGATCAAAGCGGTAAAATAGTTATCACAAAAACGGAACAAACGCCTCAGGCCATTTTTGACCTAAGAAATGGCGTATTGGATCTTGAAGGAAAGATCGTTGCTGAGAACCCTCTTGATTTTTTTGACCGTTTGAACAGGTGGCTAGAAGAATACAAGGCCAGCGGCAACACCAAAACATTAACAGTGAATCTAACCCTGGATTACTTTAACACAGTGGCTTCTAAACTGCTATCGAAATGGTTCATTAAGCTCATTGAAATCAAAGCCACCATTAATTGGTTTCATGAAAAAGATGATGAGGAAATTAAGGAAGCCGGGGAAGATTACAAGATCATGTTGAATTACGACATCAACATCCTTGAAAAATCATAAGATCAACGGTAAACCTTCTTGATCAGTTCTTCGTCCTTTCTGTAAATATCCAAAAAGAATTTAAGATTACCCACACTATCGGTCATAGCCGTATAGTATCTTACATATATAGGTAAAGGTTTTCTGATGTTTATTTTTTGCTGAATTGGCCTCGCGAGAAAAGCATTCAGTGTATCATATGGGATCTTTAAAGTATCTTCTCTGATGAGGAATCGCGCCATTTCATAATATTTATCCAGTCTAATACAGCCGTGGCTTTGAAAGCGGTAAAAGGTCTTAAAGTATCTTTTACTATTGGTATCATGTAAATAAACACCATACTTGTTATTGAAATTGAACTTACAAATACCTAAACTGTTATCATCGCCAATGCGCTGTCTGAATCTCACTGGCAAATACTCCTTATTGTATTTCTTCCAATTTAATTTACCGATATTGGTCACCACCTGGCCATTTGCACCAATCACTTCAAAATTCTTCTTTCTCAGGTAACCGGTATCACGCTGTACCATTGGCAAGATCTCCTTCCACGCAATGGTAAATGGCACATTCCAATATGGATAAATGGTAATATAATTTATCTTGCTTTGCAACAGTGGCGTTGGGGTTTCGGGCTTGCCAACCACCACCACACTATGTAATACCAGTGTGTCTATCTTCTTTTTCTTGTACCATTCCCAAACTTTCACTTCAGCCGAAGGAATATTTACAATGGCATATTTTTCAGGATACTTCTTTGGTTCCCATCTCCATCGCTCGAGCGACATTTCCATTTGTCTAATGGTTTGCTCCTTACTTAATTGCAAGGCCTGACGGGTATATTTTCCAAGTTTGCCATCCGGATCAAGATTCATTCGCTTTTGAAACTTTTTGAGTGCCTTTGCCAACTTCAAACTGTCATTTACCTTCAAAGAGTCATCGTAATCTCCTGTGATCAATAGCCGTTCTCTTAGTTCATTCTTTATTATTCCTGAAGTATCTGCTTTGCCGTAAAAGGATACTGAATCCCAATTCAAATGCTCGTTTTCTTTGATGTAATTCCTGAAGGCATATTTTAAGAATTTATATCCTTCATGTTTGGGTTCAAGTGAATCCAGGGCTAGCTTTACCCGGTTGATATCGATCCCGAATTTTAAAATGCTAAGCCAGTTCGTGTCAAGCTTCGAAGGTTTCCATTCCAGCAAGGCTGTATCCGGATTAAATCGTCCTTTGTTCAAATGTGCTCCTAGCTTTAAATAGGCATCCGTGAGCAACACCTCGGCATGCGCAATGGAACCCGAATAATACGTGTCTGTTTTTTTATCGTATAATTTTCCTAAAAGCTGTCCGATCTTCACTGAATGGTAATCCTTCGGATTCAATCCGTATAAGCGGGCATTGTTCACATAAAACAAGATACTATCACCCAAAGGATTTAATTTTCCTTTATTAAAAAACAGGATCGTATCACCACGTTTCAGTTTCTTATAAAAAAAATACCCAACCAGAGTGTCGTTATCATACACCAACAGAGAGTCATTCAGGGCTTGCCGAAGGATCTCATCGTAACTTTTTTTAGTGCTTTTTAAAATATCTTCTGGTTTCTTTACAGGAATGTTCTCGACAATAACCTTTTTGGGTTCAGTGTCACAGGAATTAAGGAACAACAAAAGAAATAGAATAAAAAAAGCACCTGTGAAAGGTGCTTTCTTAACTATATTCTTAAATTTATTTTGCATCAATATGCCGATCATTCATTAATGATGACCTTCTGCATGGGCAGCCAGAGCAGCTTTTGAAGCTGTATCTGCAGCCGGAGCATGAGCAGCAGCAGAATCTACAGCAGGAGCAGCGTGTTCTTCAGCAGTTGCCGCATGTGCATCGCCATGGCCTTTTTCATGTTCACAACCTTCACTACCTGGTTTTTCACAGCACTCTTTTCCTGCTTTTTCGCAATGTGCGCTATCGCCATGACAACCCGGTTTAGGGTCACCAAGACTTACCAATAATAAAATAGCCAGAATTACAACACTTCCAAAAATAAGAGGTACTGTAAATGCTACCGGTTTCTTTTCATTTGAATGATGATCGTGATGTTCGCTGTGACTTGCCATAACTATTTTTTTTACGAATGTAAGAGTTTCTGTTAAAATATGAAAAATTACTGCTTAATAAATTTGAAATTTGAGGTGTTGTTTGGTGATGATACCACAACATGGTAAACGCCTTGGGGCAAACCAGACACATTTATTACTACCCTTTCATTGACGCTTTGAGCATTTTCGTCCACTAATACCCGCTTCCCAGCCAGATCATATACCTCTATTTGAGAAGCACCAGATACTTTAATACTCAGTTCATTACTTACAGGGTTTGGATAGAGGCCTTGCAATAAATCATCATTCTCCAACTCATTCACAGTGGTGATCACACGGTATATATCGCGGTAACGGATCTGAGTGATCGTGAAATTATTACCCACCAAATTTCCATTGATCTCAAGGAATGGGATCTTGGAATTAGCGGTTAACCATTGGTAACTGCGCTGATTATTCGGAAATCCAAAAGGAAAAGGGATCAGGTTATTTTTGATCGTATCCTGAGAATATTGAGTTGTTACAAGACGAAGGCAATTGGCTGTACCATATGGTGTTGTTATACTCCCCCACCCGTCAACCTTGGTAACCCTATACCCAGTTTTAATGTAGCGGATAGGAATTAAGGTTGACGAACTTGTAGAGAATTTAAAGGTTGTACTATCGTATTTAGGGTAAGTTAAGGGAAAATGATAGAGTTCATCCTTATCTGAAAAATACGCTGGTACAGGTATACTGCTAAAGGTCATTCCTGCCCCATCAACAACATAGGCATTCACCGGTGTGGTTTGTTTCTTATAGAAATTATAAAAATTAGTAATGGTCAGTGGCCCTGCACCCAAGGTATCATCAATGAGTTCACCATATTCATTCAATGATAAAAAATAAAAAGCGTAAGCGGTTTGTATTGCAAGTTTATACTCTCTTAGGCCTTGGCTAACCGGAACAAGATTACTGAAGTTCCAAGTAAAGTTAGTGCCGGTTTGGGTATAATTCCCTACCGAGGAAGGATTGGCCACACTATACCTTAGCGTATCCCCGCCTCCCGGAAAATTCGCATTGGTAAGTGATATCGGTGATTGGGCTTCAAGTCCAATTGCAAACAGTACTGTAAATAAAAATAATAGTGAGTTCTTCCTCATTTTTCTAATTTTAAGTTTTTAAATGTAATAAAAAATAAATCTCCCGTTAGTATTATTTATAAGAATTGAGGGTCGCCAATACATATTTTATTCTTTTGCTTTTCGCTGGTTTGTTTCTCCACTCTCAGAACCTGAAGTTGACCATTTCCAATGAAAAGGACGTTCCCCTGAAAAGGCTTAATTATGAACGAACACACAAGACCAAAGCATCTGTTATAAGTGAGTTGAAAAAGATCTGTAATTACTATCAGGAGAAAGGCTTTTTATTGGCAGGTTTTGACACACTGGAACAAACTTCGCAAAATCTGGTGGTGAACCTTGAACCCGGAACGCAATTCAGATGGGCCAGGATCAAGATCGGCAATCTAAATCCTACTTTAGCATCTAAATTCGGATTCAAAGAATCCTATTACGCTTCTAAACCAGTTCAATTCAAAAAGATCATCCAATTAAAGGATAAGGTGCTGAGTTATTACGAGAATAACGGATATCCATTTGTGAGTTTCAGGTTGGATAGTGTTGAATCTTCAGAACAAGGATTAAAGGCAGTGATCAATGTTCAAAAAAATCAATTCATAAAACTTGATTCCGTTATCGTATCCGGCACGGCAAAGGTCAACGAAAAGTTCTTGTACAGATACATCTCCATTTTTCCAGGAAAACCATACAACGAGTCATCATTGAACAAATGCAGCAATGCGTTGCAACAATTGCCTTTCATCAGACAATCAAAACCTCAGCTTGTAAGGCTTACAGATAAAACCAATAAACTCATTATCTTTCTTGATAAAAAAGAAGCGTCCCAATTTGATGGGATCATTGGTGTGCAGCCCAATACCAACACTGGAAAGCCCATTATCACAGGAGACGTAAAAATAAAACTGGTCAATGGCATTCTCAGAAACGGGGAAACTTTCGATTTGGAATGGAGGCGACTGCAGGAACTCACTCAGGACTTCAAAGGAAAAGTAATATACCCGTATATGTTCGGAAGCACCTTTGGAACTGATTACATGCTCAAGATCTATAAAAAGGATACGAGTTTCATTGATATATCTAACGACCTGGGGATCCATTATTATTTCTCTGGATTGAATTACATCAAACTTCAGATCAAACAACGCAACTCAAATCTGATCTCTACATATGGCTTAAATTCAGTAACTACCTTGCCAAGTTTTGCAGATGTTACCACACAACAGAATGGTTTTGGTATTTTTTATGAGAAACTGGATTACCGCTTAAACCCCAAAAAAGGCATTTCCATACAAATGAATGCCTCCGCCGGAAGCAAGCGCATACGAAAGAATCCAAAGATCAATGATATTGCATACGATAACATTTTACTCAATTCGACACAATACAACTATGACGCCATCATTAACACCTACACCCATTTGGGCGGCAACAACGTGTTAAAGATTGGTGTACAAAGCGCCTCCATTTTTGGCAATGCCCCTGTTTTCAGGAATGAGTTCCTAAGGATTGGCGGACTAAGAACCTTGCGAGGATTTGATGAAGAAAGTATTTTTACCACCTTTTACATCATTCCAACCATAGAGTACAGGTTTCTGTTCTCCAGAAACTCAAGTATTATTGTATTTACAGAGGGGGCATTTTACGAAGCAAATGGTTATAACAGCTACCTCAACGATACACCCATAAGCGTTGGAACAGGCATTAACTTTGAGACAAAAGCAGGAATATTAAGCATCAATTACGCCTTAGGAAATCAATTCAATAACGGCTTTGACGCACGCAACGGAAAGATCCATTTCGGACTTACTGCCTTGTTTTAAATCGCTTTATTTTTTAGTATATTTGTTAAAACTACACGTAAATGAAACGTTTATTCGCGTTGGCTTTTCTATTGACCTTCTTCAATGCAAGATCACAGACCTACTCGTCACAAAACATCTCACTTTTGAGTCATATCGACCCTCAATCAACTGTTGGAATGGGTACAGATGGCAGAAAATACTCAGGCTGCTGGGGATGGCACCAAAGTTCAACAAATAGAGAATACGCGTTGGTTGGAAGCAGCGCAGGTACTTATTTTGTGGATGTAACTGTTCCTACCAGTCCAACTGTTTGCGCTTACGTACCAGGCAAACCCGGATGTACCTGGAGAGAGATCAAAACATATCAGAATTACTGCTATGTTGTGAGTGACGATGCTTCGCCAAACAGATTTCAGCTCATAGACATGTCTGCCATGCCGGCTACAGTTACGGTGGTATACGATGGCAGCTCTACCTATTTTGAAAGAGGCCATACGATCTGGATCGATAAGGATAAGATGTATATTGGTTCAGAGACCAAACAGGGAGGTTCATACAGCTGTATGAGTATTTACAGCTTGGCAACCCCTTCTAATCCTGCCTTTCTAAGATCCCTTGGAACAGATGCACCATTTGTACAAGTGGTGCACGACATGTTTGTGAAGAACGACACAGTATTTGCTTCGTGTGGCAATCAGGGCTTGTATATTTTCAAATACAATTCAGGCAGTAATACTTTTACACAATTGAATTCATTCACTAATTACAGTCCGGGAGCAGCTTACAATCATAGCAGTTATATCACCGAGAACAGCAAGTACCTGGTGTTTACGGATGAAGTTCCGGCCGGTTTGCCAATTCGTGTTTTGGATGTTTCCAATATAAATAACATTGTGCAAACTACCACAGCAAATCCTCACCCGCAAACCACGCCGCACAATCCATATGTAGTTGGCAACCGTTGGGCTGTTGTAAGTTGTTACCAAGATGGACTGAACATTTATGATCTTGCCTATCCTAACAATATTTACGTTGCAGGCTATTTTGATACACATCCTCAGGGTGGATTCAATACAGGAAACTACACCGGAAGCGACTATCGTGGAAACTGGGGTGCCTATCCTTATTTACCAAGCGTTATCATTATTGCGCTTGATATGCAAAATGGTGTTTTCATTCTGGATCCATCTGCAACTTATAATATTCCGGTAGGTGTTAATGAAAGAAGTACGGAATTTGATTTCATGAACATGTATCCAAACCCTGCAGGCAATGTATTGAACATCATGAGCAACATTACTGAATCAGCACAACTTACGATTACAGATGTTCTTGGAAAAATTCAGTTAGAAAAGCACTTTGACAATTTTGCTTACCGCTCTATCAGCACACAGGACCTTGCTGGCGGGACCTATTTTGTAACCATTAGAACACCAAAAAACAGCATCACAAAAAAAATAATCATCTCAAAATAATCTTAATGAAACACATTTTACTCACACTCATCGGCATCGTTTTACTTTCAAATGTAAAGTCACAAATGGTATATCCGGCATCCAACTTTACATTGTGCAGCGTTATAAATCCGGAGACGAACGTCAATGCCTATGGCAGCAAATATTCGGGTTGCTGGGGATGGTATCAGGCAAATAAGAACAGAGAATACGCCATCGCAGGATCTGCCAGTGGCACGTATTGGGTTGACGTTACAAATCCGTATCAACCTGTTGTATGCGCTTTCAGGGCAGGAAAGGTTCTTAATACCATTTGGAGAGAGATAAAGACCTATCAGAATTTTTGTTACGTGGTTAGTGATGATAGTGGACCAAACAGCTTTCAGATCTTCGATATGCAGTATTTGCCAGACAGCGTTCATAAGGTTTATGATGGTGTGAATATTTTCAGAAGGACCCATGCCTTGTGGGTTGATGGCAATAAACTTTACTGTTCGAGTGTTACATACAGCAACAACACAAAATCAACGCTTGATATTTACAGCTTAGCTACACCTACTGCACCAACACTTTTAAGAAAGTTAGGACAAGATATGCCATCGATCACTACCGTGCACGACACCTATGCCAATAACGACACAGTGTTTGTTTCATGCGGATACGCAGGCTTATACTGCTTTACTTTAACACCTCCTTCCTACTCGTTTACACAAGTAGGGTCGCTAACATCTTATCCTTCTTCAGGATACAACCATAGCAGCGCTTTAACCCCAAACAGAAAAACACTTGTGTTCATGGATGAAGTACCTGCCAGTTTACCTATCAAAGTAGCCGATGTGCAAAACCTTGCCAACATTCAGGTACTTTCTACCATCAATCAATACCCACAAACAACTCCTCATAATCCATTCATGGCCAACGATTCTTTGTGCTTTGTGAGTGCCTATTCGGATGGATTGCAGTTGTTCAATATTAAAAATCCGAGTGCTCCTTTTCTTGCAGGTTATTTTGATACACATCCTCAAGGTGGTGGCAACGTGAACAATTACATTGATAACTACGATGGTCAATGGGGCTCTTACCCATATTTGCCGAGCAAGAACATTTTTGCGCTCGATCAGGTCAATGGGATCTTCATGCTAAAAACACATTTGTTCATGAATTCTTCCAATGCCTCTGAAGGCGGAACGGGCACAACAGGCACTTCTGTTGGAACCCATACCGGCAGTGTACTTACCGGCATGAACGAATACATGAACACCAATGCTATTCAGGTGTATCCAAATCCTGCAACTACCAGAATTCACGTAAGCTTACCTGTTGAATTATTAAATAAAGAATTCACCATCACCATTACCGATGTAAGCGGGAAATTGATTTTTGAGCAATCTAATTCTGCTGCAAAAGGTGGTAGCTATTTTAAAGAGATCAATACAACTGATATCGATAATGGTATTTATTTTCTGTCGGTTACACACAACAAAAAAGTGCTGAAGACCTCTAAACTAATCATTGCAAAATAAGTTCTATGTTCCAAAAAAGCAGCGTAATAGGCGTAATTGGGAGTGGTGCCATGGGAAGTGGCATTGCGCAAGTGGCAGCAACCTATGGGCACAAAGTGATTGTATACGATACAAGTGATGATGCCCTTAAACGTTCAAGATCCAATTTAGAAAGCGGTTTAACCAAACTTGTTGAAAAACAAAAAATTTCTTCTGAAAAGAAGAACGAGATCATTACAAACACTACGTATACAAACACACTCGATCATTTCAACGAATGTGCCTTGGTGATAGAAGCCATTGTAGAGAAGGTCGACATTAAGCAAAATGTATTTGCAGAACTAGAAAAACGCGTGCCTGAGAACTGCATACTGGCATCCAATACCTCATCTTTATCGATCACCTCAATTGCCTCTGCCTGCAAAAGGCCTGAGAACGTCATAGGCATTCACTTCTTTAATCCGGCAACACTAATGCCATTAGTGGAGATCATTCCGGGTGTGGCCACCAATCCAACAATAGTGGCGCCTGTAAAACAACTGATAGATGCATGGGGCAAGACCACTGTGATCACTAAGGATACGCCGGGATTTATTGTTAACCGCGTGGCTCGTCCGTTTTACAGCGAAGCCCTCAGAATTGCAGATGAGCAAATTGCCGATTATGCAACCATTGATTGGGCCATGAAAGAGATCGGTGGTTTTAAAATGGGTCCATTTGAGTTGATGGATCTTATTGGCCATGATGTGAATTATGTTGTAACGGAGACCGTTTGGCAACAGTTTTATTTTGACCCAAGATTTAAACCTTCATTAACTCAAAAACGCTTACTGGAAGCCAGATTCCTTGGAAGAAAATCATCACGCGGTTTCTACGATTATAGAGAAGGCGCAACTATGCCAGCCCCTGTAACAGATAGAAAACTCGGAGAATATATTTTTAACAGGATCGTTTGTATGCTTATCAATGAAGCTGCAGACACCATGTATTTAGGCATTGCCAGCAAAGAAGATATTGATCTTGCCATGACCAAGGGCGTTAATTACCCGAAGGGATTATTGAAATGGTGCGATGAGATCGGGATCGAAACAATTTGTCAGAACCTGAATGACCTGTTCATGAAATATGAGGAAGACCGTTACAGGACCTGTGTACTTTTAAAAGAGATGAACAGTTCGAAAAAGCTCTTTTATTGACCGGGAGCTATCATTCACTCAATTAATGGCCTATAATTTGGTAATTATCAATTATTTGATTAAATTTGGTACAAGTATAAATTCATGAAAAAGGTAAATACCATCATTTTTTCTGCCTTGCTTGTTGGAGCAATGGTTTTTTTCGCGTGTAAAAAGAAAAGTACACCAAATTGCAGCGAACAAAATGCTTTAAAACCTGGATACAAAACAGAATGTACAGGAACAGGTGGAAACCCGAATGCAGGCAATGCTACACAAACAGGTACAGTGCCTATTACTAATCCAGCTTCTGAAAACTCTAGTTTACAGGTTGGTGGTACAGGTTGGCTGAACCCTTCATGTGCATCCACAGGAAGTGTAACCCTTAAAGGTATCAATGGATCTGTAGAAGTAACCCTTTCATTCAGCAGTCCTCCTGCTTCAGGAAATTACAATGTGAGCATGTCATCAGGACCAAGCAATGTTCAAGTTACTGTGCTAAATGCACCTAACCAACCTGCCGGTATCACATGGTATGGAAAGACAGGAATGGTTACTGTGAATACAAGTTCAAAATCTATCAACGCTTTAATCAAAGGTATTAAATGTACACAAGCTAACTTCAACTTCCCGGTTG
>DAISHL010000034.1:0-11837 GCA_036822555.1 Bacteroidota bacterium
AAAATAATGGAAATTGAAAATGAATAAGAACCGCTTATGTAATGAAGCCTTCAAATTTTGTTAAATAGCTTTTAATTTAGCCCTTTTATGATTAACTTTAACAAAATTAGAAATTTATGGAAGGTGTTGGCTTCATCATACTCATTGTATTCATTGTTTTAACATTATTTACTTGTTTTGTTACCATAAAGCAAGGTACAGTGGGTGTTACAACCATATTTGGCAAGTTCAGCAGAATATTAAGACCTGGTTTGAATTTGAAGATACCTATCATTGAAAGGGTACATAAACGTATTTCCATCCAGAACAGAAGCTCTGAACTGGGTTTTCAGGCTGTAACCATTGACCAGGCCAATGTGAATTTTACAGCCATGTTGTTATACTCCGTGTTGAATTCTGAAGAGGAGACCATAAAGAACGTAGCATTTAAATTCGTTGATGACCGCAACTTTATGCAAGCCTTGGTAAGGTCTGTGGAAGGATCGGTTCGTGCGTTCGTTGCTACCAAAAAGCAAGCTGAAGTACTTTCATTGAGAAGAGATATTGTTGAAGCTGTAAAGGATCAATTAGATAAAACATTAGAAGAGTGGGGGTATCATTTGATTGACCTTCAGTTGAACGACATTAACTTTGATGAAGAGGTAATGCGCTCGATGGCAAAAGTGGTAGCTAGTAACAATCTTAAGGCTGCTGCAGAGAACGAAGGTCAGGCATTGTTGATCACCAAAACCAAAGCAGCTGAAGCAGAAGGTAATGCCATAAAGATCAGTGCTTTAGCAGAAAAAGAAGCCGCAAAACTCAAAGGGGAAGGTATAGCATTATTCAGGCAAGAGGTTGCCAGAGGTATGGCAGGAGCTGCAAAGGAAATGGAAGAGGCCAATCTGGATTCTTCATTGATCTTGTTCAGTATGTGGACCGAAGCTGTTAAGAATTTTGCTCAGGACGGCAAAGGAAACGTGATCTTCTTGGATGGAAGTGTAGAGGGAATGCAAAAATCAATGAAGGATATGATGGCGTTGAATCAATTGAATCAAAACAAAACAAAATAAACCTAAATAACAAACAAACACAGAATACCATGAAAGTAAAATTTCTACTTAACAGATCCATCTTAAGCTTGGCTTTATTATCAGGCTTAAATGCTACCGCTCAGCAAGGTAAGCACATACAGCCTTGTAATACATACGAGGCCATGGAAGAGGTCTTCGCAAAGGACCCTGCTGCAAAGGCCAGATATGAGGCTACTCAGGCTCAAATGGAAGTTGAATTCCGTGATGCTCTTAAGAATAGGGCATTGAATAAAGGAGCCGCTGCCCCTGTATATACTGTTCCTGTTGTATTTCACGTATTGCATGAAGGTGGTCCTGAGAACGTAAGTGATGCTGCAATTTTAGCTGCATTAGATTATGTAAATAAGGATTATGCCCGTACAAACGGCGATGCTAATACAACAAATGAGCCTTTCAGAACAAGTTATATTGATTCTGAGATCAGATTTATGCTTGCTAAAAAAGATCCTAATGGCAATTGTACATCAGGGATTGTTCGTCACGTAGATAGCAAAACAGAATGGCCACAGTCTGGAACATTCACTAATTATGTGTATACATGGAATCCATCAAAATACCTGAACATTTATATCGTGAAGAATATTGTTCCAACAAGTACTGTTGTTGGTGGTGGTATTATTGTTGGTTACACCTATAAGCCAGGTACATGGAGTACCGGTGCTGCACAGGATGCTATTGTATACCGTTATGATTTCTTGACAGGTGGAGACAATCCTCGTTCTCTTTCACACGAGATCGGTCACTGGTTGAACTTGTCTCACACTTGGGGTAATACCAATAATCCTGGTGTAGCTTGTGGTGATGATGGTGTGGATGATACTCCTATTACCTTAGGTGAATTCACTGGTTGTCCTACAACATCAGCATCTGCTTGTACTCAAACAAATCCTGCCATGGCCGGATTGAACAATGTTCAGAATATCATGAACTATAGCGGTTGTCCAAGAAACTTCACTACAGATCAAACTACAAAAATGCGTACTGCTTTGGCTTCTTCAACTAGCGGACGCAATACATTATGGTCTGCAGGTAACTTAACATTTACTGACATTAACGGAACATCACCTTGTGCCCCAACTGCTGAATTCATGTCAACTGCAGCAAATGAGTACACTGTTTGTTCAGGTCAGACTATTGCTAGTTTTAAAGATTTCTCATATAACGGAACCGTTACATCGTATTCTTGGATGGCAACGAACGGAGCAACTGTTACAAGTCCAACTTCATCGATTACAACCATTTTCTTCCCGAATGCAGGACAAAGTGTTGTAACATTAAGCGTAGGTAACACCATTGGCTCATCGACAAAATCAAGAACAGTTACCGTTGTTAGTGGTGCTCCTACAGGAGTTCTTGGTATGGAAGGTTTTGAGGCAGCAGGTACACCTGTGAACTGGACAGTTAGAAACTTAAATAACGGATCAGTAACCTGGGCCAGAGTTACAAATGCTTCAGCAGAAGGAAGTGCTTCATTTATGTTAGACGGAGCTATCAACCCTGGTAACCATATTGATATTTTGGAATCGCCTATGTTCGATCTTTCAGCGGTACAAGACTTCTCGTTGACGTTTAAATATGCTTACCGTCGTCAATCTTCATCTCATAACGACGTATTCAAAGTGCAAATGAGTAATAACTGTGGTGGTACTTGGAAAGATGTTTACTCACCAAGCATAGCAACATTTGCCAGCAATTCAGGTGGTACCAGCTCATCTAATTTTGTTCCTACTTCATCTCAATGGGTAACAATTGATGTTTCTGGTCACCCTAACTTTGCTCAATACAGTAATGCACAGTCAGTGTTAGCGCGTTTCTACTTCCAGGAAGCTCCGGGTGGTTTTGGTAACAAACTATACCTAGATGAGATCAAATTCATCACTCCTGACGTTGGTATCAATGAGATCACACAGCACATCAAGTTAAGCTTATATCCAAACCCTACAAATGGTTCGGCTAATTTGAACTTTGTATTAAGTAATGATGCAAATATTAAAGTTAGCATTATGGATGTAGCTGGTAAGTTGGTGTCAAATGAAAGATCATTTACAATGACTGCTGGTGAGCATACAATTGTTTTGAATGAGAACAATTCATTGAACAAAGGTGTGTATATTGTAAACCTTGACTATAACGGCACAAAATTGGCACGTAAGTTAATTATTGAATAATAGAAACTCTAAATGTTTAAAAGGCCTTTCGGAAACGAAGGGCCTTTTTTATTGTTAAATGTTTTAATTGTGTAAATTTGACAACGCTATTATTATGTTTCATTTTCTATTAAGGACCATACCTCGCCCCATTTTAATTAAACTAAGTTTGATCTTCAGTAAAATTGCCCCGGTATTATATTATGGCAATACATATGAGGATCCAATAAGCGGCAAGACCTATCGTAAGTTTTTACCTTATGGTTATGGGGGTAGGGCCAAGAGAGATAATGTACTTTGTCCTGGAAGTTTATCTCTTGAAAGGCACCGTTTGCTTTGGTTGTATTTGAAAGACAGAACAGATTTCTTAACTAAGAAACATAAGATGTTGCACATTGCACCGGAGCAGTGTTTTTATAAATTATTCAAAGCTCAGAAAAATTTAGATTACACTACAGGCGACTATAACAGCCCAATTGCAGATATTCATTTCGATCTTCATAATGCGCCTTTTAAGGATAATACCTTTGACGTGATCTTTTGCAACCATGTGTTGGAACACGTAGAAGATTCCGACCAATGTATGCGTGAGTTATACAGGATCATGTCCCCGGGTGGCAGGGGCATATTTCAGGTGCCATTAGACACTCAGCGCGAGACCACACTTGAAGATAAGTCAATTGTTACCGAAGAGGACCGTGAAAAGTACTATTGGCAAAAAGACCATGTGCGTTTATTTGGTTTGGATTATAAGGATAAGTTAGCTGCTGCAGGATTTAAAGTAACAGTGGATGATTTTGTGAATACTATATCGCCGGAACTGCAGGAAAGATATAGGTTGCCAAAAGGGGAGATGATCTATCTCTGCCAAAAATAAATACGTATTACCCTTCACTTACAAGATAAACACCGTCTGCCTCTAATCTTGCTTTGCGTTGACGATATAATACACCCAACGATTTTTTAAAGGTAGCTTTGCTCATGGCAAACCTTTCTGCGATCTCTTCCGGTGAGCTTTTGTCGGTAAGGTCAAGGTATCCTTTATGATCATTCAGGTAATTCAGAATAATGTCCGTTGAAGAAAGTACATTTTTAAAACCTGACTTTTGTAAACTAACATCAATGAGTTTATCCGGTCGTATAATCTTCACATAGGCCTTTACAGTTTCTCCTTCTTTAAGCTTGGTAAAAACCTCATTGGCATAGATCAAGCCTTTGTATTTTTGATCGATGATGCAATTGTAACCTAGTTTTGTTTCTTCATAGATCATCGCTTCAATTTCCTGGCCATTCTCAAGGTCAATAGGTTCTGTAATGAAGAATTTATTTAATTTACTAGAGGCAACTATACGGTCTGTTAAACTATCCACATACAGGTAAACCATGTATGAAAACCCTTCGAACATCTTGAACCTTTGTTCCTTGAATGGCACAAAAAGATCCTTCTCAAGTCCCCAATCTAAAAAGGCACCGGATCTGTTGATGCTAATAACCTTTAAAAAAGCGAATTCACCAACCTGTGCTTTTGGTTTTAATGTGGTTGCAATAAGCCTGTCCTCAGAGTCTCTGTATACAAAAACCTCAACATCTGAACCCACCTGCATAGATGGTAGCACGTATTTATTTGGTAATAAAACCTCTGTATTGATCTTATCTCCAAGAAAGAGTCCACCAGAAGTGCTTCTTAAAACGTTTATTGTATTTACTTTACATAATACCAATGTGTAATTCTAAGAGGCAAAGGTAGTCAGAATAAATGGTTTAATACCTAAATGGTCAGTCTTTTATCAGTTTGGTGCTGTATACAACTGAAGATGAATTATGAACTGAAATAAAATACATGCCATGATCAAGGTTGCTCACATCAATTGTGAATTCTCCGGACTTATTGTTTAGTTTTTGATCGTAGAGGCATTTTCCATTGACATCGAATATTTTTACCGTTAAATTATCATAGTCTTTTATAGTTAATAGAACATGATCAGATGCAGGATTTGGAATTAGTCTTATTGAATTGGCATTGAGTTTATTATCTATTGCAGACAATACAAAAGCTTCTCTTAAGTGGATTGGAACATAAGGGGTGTTGCTTTTTACAATTAAATACAATCCAACACATACCGAATGAGTACTATAAGTATTAAAATAGCCAGAATTCCACATGGCCCATGCAGCATTTCTCCAGTTGGCATGTGCTTCATTCTCATAGGATGATACTTTCCAAATAGCTGTTAATAGGGCGTATGTTATATCTCTTACTCCAAGTTGATCGGGAGAAACAACACCTTTTACAAGTATTTCATTGGCCAGATTATCTAGCATGGCTATTACATAGGGCTTCAATTGATTTGCCCTTGAAAGATCGCCACGGTCTCTAAAGGCTACATATGCCTCCGTTATGGCCCAGGTATTCATGGCATGATACCATGGGAGAGAATTGTGTGCGTCCCACATTCTTCCGGGTGTTTGAGCACATGCGGTAAGATTTGTGAATGAAATTGCAGGAGACGTGCCATCAACAAAGCTATCATTGTTTGCATCCCAAAGGATACCTGGTATTAGGTTTTTGTCTAGTTTGTAATTCAATTCATTGCTATAAATTGAACTCCCTGTCCATTCATACAATTCAGCCAATAGCCAAATAAGCTTTGCTGTATAATTGTGGTTTTTAACGCAATATTCTGAAATGGCATACTGACCAGCTGCTGCCACGGAATTCCTGTACTTTTGTTTGAGTGCAGAATTTGTTTGTTGTAATGATGATTCTATCATCATTATGCCGGCCCAACCATGGTCATAGGCTAATCCACCATCGAACCAATTACTACCATCATCTTGGCCGCTAATTGCGAAATTTTTTCCGGTAAATTGTCCATTGCTATAAGTTACACAGTATTGTGGCAAGGCAGAACATAAAGATGTAACCCCTGAACCAACAACCCCTCCAATATAACATGAGTTAGAGGAAGCTACATTCAAATAGCCATATACACCTTCATTTCTTGGAGCCGGATTAGAGATATTCCATGTGGCGTATTGCTGATCAACCATCATATCTGCAATTTCTGATAGTTTACTGAAATTGTTATAAAAACCGGCTAAAGAAGCGTAGTATGCACCTAATGCTGCATTACTTTCATAACGGGAAATGCGAGGACAATTTACGCTAAATGAGTTTATGGATGGCGCATGAACTGTATTCCAGATATTAACTATAGTTGAAAGTGAAGGCTCAGAAATATTTGAAGGAGAGTAGGTTAATGCAGATTGCGGACAACCCAGTGACGTACCTCTTGTGTTTTTTGCTGTATTGATCGCAGCAACGGCATTGGCAATACTTCCATACCTCATTTGAGTAGTAATATTTGCTTCATCTGAGGTAGAGCCATAATCTAAACCACAGGGCGGAACTACCTGTCCAATCATTGTTCTGCCTAAAAAAGCAAAAACACATAAGGAGAATTTGAAGGTATTATGCATGTGTGTTGGACTGAACAATTAAGAGGAAGTTTAATGACCTATCGCATGATCACCATTTTTCCGAATTCTTTCTCAAAAAATTTATCGGCTTCAGTTTGATTTTTCTCAATGGCATTATTGTTCAATCGGGTGATCACTTTATATAAATATACCCCATTGGCTAATTTATCGCCAAACTCATCTTTTCCATCCCAACTGTATTCTGTAATATTCCTTCCGATGCGTATGGTACCTAATTCGTCCTTCTGTATCTCTTTAACAACTTTACCGCTGATGGTCATGATCTGAATGGTAAATACATCAGGGATCTCGCTTCCGCTCAAGGTGAACACGAATTTGGTAGAGGTACTAAATGGGTTAGGGTAGTTCATAACATTGGTGATCGTTGACTTATTCTTAACCTCAAATTGAACTTTGTATTCCGTTGATCCAGACCTGTTTAAGCTTCTGTCTTTTCCTTGTACGGTTAACTCATAAACGCCTTCCGTTAAAAGAGTTGGATTGTATTCGATATTACAACTATTATTCGGAAGATTGGCAGGAATGAATGATAGCTCATTTACAAAATGAAGTTGTTTGGTATTACTTTGTCCGGGATATCTTAAATACACTTGGAAAGAAGATGTGTCATTCAGTGCCAAAAATTTATTTTCGTCCTTTAAGGTGATCAAAATATTTGGTTTGGCAGACACCAGATCGCCATTTAATATCCTTACACCATCAAAAGTCACATCTAACAATGGGTTGGTGATGTCTCTGTTGACTTTAAATGCAAATCGGGCAATGTTATTGAAATGTTCTTGTTCTTTTTGATAGCGAGGATGTTGCAAAGGATTTATATCCATCCAAAGTGCGTTGTTTCCAGAGAATTGATAGCTATTGATCTTCAGCGTATCAAACAGTACCTCTCCTGGTAAAAAATTATTCTTTTTTACTTTAAGTGGTAATGGATGTATGACCTTGTTATTATCTTCAAGCCAATAAGTTACAACTAAGCTGTCGTTGAAAGGAAGTTTGCCAATATTCTCAATTGGTATTCTAAATACAGCATCGTCTCCTTCTTGCAATGTATCATTTATTGCCACAAAACCTTTTAAAGGATTAATGGCGCATTCAGGAGCCTGATCGTACAATACCTGCCATTTGCGTAGTTGAGGAGATGTTCTGTTCACATTATCACCCATCAATGCTACCAATTGCAAATATGGATAAACCGATGCATCCACATAATTATACAAGGCCGAAACATCCGTACTATCCTTGCGGAAAGTTGCCAAAGTATCTTTTTGTCCGTTCTGTTTTATTCCAACAACTTTTAATAGAACGGTGTCGCCTGGCAATACATCATAAGGTTTTAATTGCCAGTGTAAACTATTCCATTTGAAAGATGGACCAATAGGTTCAGAGGCAACATAGCCATTATTCCATCGTGTCTTAATGCTGTCTTCCAGGAAAATAATGCTTTGTTTATTTGTACCTATTACCTCTTTTGCTTGGCCGGGAGACATTCCTTTTCGTCCGAATATGATATATGGCAATGTATCTGCGGTGGTTCTGATATTACCGGACCCTATGCTTTCAAAGGCATTGTACAAGGAATTGCTATAGGAGGTAACCTGAGCGTAATTTGGTCCAACAGCCCCCATGGTATATCCAAGAACATAATTGTTAGGTGGTATGGAATTCAGGAAGTTCTCCATGGAAGCTTGCCAATTCCCAAAACCACAATAATTATATTGACCAAATGAATATACATAAAGCACCTGATTATCCACACACACACAATTGCTGTAGGTACCTGGACACTTGCGTGGCCAGTATCTTAATACAGCTTCATCAGGTTCTCAACTGATAGAATCAAAAACTGCAAAGTTCCATCCATCTGGCGCGCATCCCCAAGATGAAAGAGTGAGGTTGTTAAAGAAAAAGTTGATACTGATAGGGGCAATGAATGGGTACATGCCATTTCTGACCTTTAACGCATGAACATTGTTGTAAAAATCAAATCGGCGTTGGTTCTTATTATACGACACAAAACGATAGGTGTTATTCTTGAACTGGTTAAAATGTGCCTGACTCCAACCATTTTTTGTTCCTATGGTTTGAAATGAACTTTCTCGCCAAACAATACGGTCACTTGGTAAAGTAGAATCTTTACTTACCCTCCAAAAATATACCGTACTATCATTGAATGGCAAATTCACATTCCATTCAAGCACACCTCCTGAACTGGTAATGTTGGTTTGAGCAATGGGATTAATAAACTTGTCACAGGTATCTAACTGAAATTTATAAGTGAATGAAGGAGCAAATGGATCACTGGTACTCGCTTTTAAGGTGATTGAATTAGTTAATGGCACAACGGCATACTTATAAGGATATACGGGAACAATATCTCCGCCTCGGATAAATAGGTCTACTGTACCTATGGTAGCATTATTAGATTTGGTAACCTCAACCATTTCATTGAACTGATCAAGCTTTATTTTGAATTTATTTAAACCTATACCTCTAACAAAATCAAGTGGTATATAGAATTTTAAGCTATCCTTATAATACGGTGCTTTGATCTGTTTTAGGTAACTAACAGAATCGTTGTTCGGAAAGAATCTGTCAATTTTCACAAAGAATGAATCTTTTACGGCCTTACCAATGTTTTTGTAATGAATGGTCAATCCAATTGAAACTGTATAGGTTTGTGTAATGAATTTTACATCGTTGTTAAAAAATTGATAATCAGATAAATTACTGCCATTTAATTTAATGGATGGATCACCATGAAGGGCCATATCCAATGCAGTGTATCGGTTAATTTTATCAAAACTAAAACTCGATTGAAATGCTGCTTCTTTTGCGATATCACCTATGCCCTTACCGAAGTTCAAGTAAGATAGATTTTTGTAGAACCATGTACTGTAAAAATGAAGAGAATTCACATAACCAATAGAAGAGGTCGCTAAAAAGCCTATGGATCCTTTTTGATTTGAGAATACAAATCTTTCACTAACCGAACGTACACCCGGTATGTACATATTCCCCGAATAACATGAATTGGCGAATACAAATGGGTATTTGCCTGTGTTGTTATATACCTCCGGATCGTCAATGGCCTGATCAAAATTCTGGTCAGACCCATGCCCAAAGAATGTCATTAACGCAGCGCCATTATTAATGGTTTGTTTAATGCTGTCGCTTATTACTGTTTGAATAGGTGCTGTGGTGTTCTTTTTGAACTCATGAACATAGGCGCCAAACAATGTATCCTTAATGGTCTGTTCGTAAGAATCCATATACCCTTCCAATAGATTTGTCAGCAGGGGGGTATCACCGCCAATGAAGTGGATCACATTTTTTTTCCATTCGGTTAAACCACTTGCCTCGTGTTGCTGAACTTTGGCCAGATAGGAGTTAACATCGGTAGCTGTTAATGCGGCCAAACGTCCAACAGGTATTTCAGGATAGGCATTTGTTGAATTGGTGATCCCTGCCGTTAATAGGTTATCGCTACTTGGAACACCCATGGTTGGAATTAAATTATACTGTTGGGTACCATTGTGAAGGTCGGTGATGTGCACACCTTTACCTATTAGGAATACATAGGATGGTTTTGCAGGCAAACTATCGTGCAGGTATTTCACAAAGTTTCTGATGGCCTGAGGATGTTTATTGATCCCGTAACCGAACTGCTCATAAAGCTCGTTGATATTTGCAATGATCACATCATACGCGCCGCCTTGCGAACTTTGCCGGTAATTGGCGTAAACTTGCGCGGAACTCTGAAGGCTTGGGTGGTAAATGATCACAAAAGCAATTGAAGCATTACTTGCTTTGAAATTTGTAAATACCTGGTTCTGATTTACTTGTTGCAGTGTCGTGATCTTGATAATGTCTGATTCGGCCTGCATGAATACTTTCTTCATGCTACCTGAATTCGGAACAACAACACGGGCATTTCCATTTAAAATATATACAGGTAATTTCTTATCATTGGTAATGTCATAGGCCACGATAGTTCCTGTTGAACCAGAATTTGGATTAGCAAGTATCAAGCTGCTTTTCGAAGAACTGGTGGCGTCCTTTACATACAGCATATTGCTTAGCGCACCCGATAAAGTTGGTTGCTTAGGATAGAACAAATGAAAATAATGAAGAATGGTATTGTTATTGAACGTTGCAAAGGACGGACTGCTAACTGACAGAAAGGTAAAGTAAAGATTGATAACCAGAACGACTTTCTTAATGGTATAGGATAGTTTAACCAGGTTAAATCCATAAAAAACGGAGTCATTCAACACCACCGTTGAATTGGAGCTGTTAGTATAGGATACCCTTACCTGATGGTCCTTTATTGCACTCACATTCAAATCAGAACCTGAATAGGCAATATTGAAATAGGAAGGTAGGGGAGAGCCTGTGAATGTGGAAAGACCCACAAACACACTTAGGTTGCCACCTTTACCTACGATCTGGCCAAATCCTTCCGGCTGCGTATATCGTGGATCACTAGATTCGATCAATACATCCCTAACGAAATTAAAGCTGTTTGGTAAATTGTAGTGACCATAAGAATAATAATGGTCTGATAGTGTATAATTATAAATGCTTGAATCAGTTTCAATGGCAAACCGTTTGTTGTTTAGCAATGAATTAACTGTAATGTAGGCAAAGATGGTATCATTAAAAAAAGGTTTGTATGGATTAGGCATGTAGGCCACATTGCCATATAGCAACGAATCATAATCGCGCCTGAGATTGTTAGCGTAAAACTCTATATAATCATTTGTATTTAGTTGACCATCAGACTCTCCTTTGATGTATAATGGTAATTCTTTTCCTTTTAAAAAGACCTGAAAATTTCTTGGATCAACGGATTGAAGGTTAAATCTTGTAGAAAGGGTGGTAGAATCAATTCGGTAAACACCCTCCTTAAGTACTGGAAATTTGTAATAGGTCTGATTGTATCGAACCCATTCGTTACCATATTTTTGAGAAAAGCAAAATCCAGTGAATAGCAATAAATTAAACAGCAGATATAGCTTTTTGGCTTTCATTTATTTGTTTTGCTTTTTATAGAATTCTATTTTCAGAGAGAAAATATTAGAATATAGCGCTATCGATCTGTCGCCAATATCCGTAAGTG
>DAISHL010000035.1:0-11659 GCA_036822555.1 Bacteroidota bacterium
TTCTTTGCCCTTGAACTCACTTCTTGCGGATGAGTAGGCTTTGAGTGTTTTGATGTTCTGACGAGTGATCTTATCTAAATTGAATTCCATTTTATTCTTTATTTACGACTAAACTTAAGAGACCTAGAAGGTCATCCTGAGCGGAGTCGAAGGGTGATTATTGTTTTATTTATTTTAATCTGATACTTACTGCATTTTTGTGTGCGTCCAATCCTTCTGCTTCTGCCATTAATTCAATGGTTCTGCCAATGGTTTGAATGCCTTCTTTTGTTAATTTCTGAAAGGTTACTTTTTTCACAAAACTATCTAATGATACACCGCTGTATGCTTTGGCATATCCATATGTAGGCAAGGTGTGATTGGTGCCTGACGCATAATCGCCCGCGCTTTCACACGAATAATTACCTAAGAATACCGATCCGGCATTGATCACTTTTTCAGCTAATGCATTTTCGTTCTCACATGCAATGATCAAATGTTCAGGTGCGTATTCATTCAAAAGTTCAATTCCTTCTTCGAGTGTTTGAACTAATATCGCTTTGCTGTTTTTTAAGGCTTTTTCTGCGATTGAATTTCTGCTTAATTCTTTTAATTGCTTTTCTAATTCAATATTTACTTTCTCAATTACCGACATTTCATTGCTTACTAATATTACCTGACTATCCACACCGTGCTCTGCCTGAGATAAAAGATCTGCAGCAACATACGAAGGCTCACATGATTTATCTGAAATTATGGCTACCTCTGATGGTCCGGCCGGCATGTCGATAGCTACTCCTTCTTTATTGATCAATTGTTTAGCGCAAGTAACATATTGGTTACCCGGACCAAAAATCTTGTACACTTGAGGAATAGTTTCAGTGCCATATGCCATGGCACCAATAGCTTGTACGCCGCCAATTTTAAAAATTTGAGTAACACCAACTAATTGTGCTGCATATAATATGGCAGGATTAACCTTTCCATTTTGATCAGAAGGTGTGCATAAAATAATCTCTTTGCATCCTGCTAATTTAGCCGGGGTACCCAACATTAATACCGTTGAAAAGAGTGGGGCAGTGCCACCCGGTATATACAAACCAACTTTTTCAATACCAATGGATCTTCTCCAACAGGTTACTCCTTTGGCAGTCTCAATTGGTTTGACCTCTTCCTTTTGATTTTTATGGAACAACTCAATATTAGCTTTTGCAGATTCGATGGCCTTTTTAAGATCTGAAGAAATAGCATTGCACGCTTCAGTTATTTCTTTTTGATCAATTTGAAGACCAATTAAATTCACCTTATCAAATTGTAAGGCGTATTTTCTGATGGCCGCATCGCCATTTAATTTTACATCATCCAATATTGCAGCAACAGTGTTTTCAAGTTGCCTGAAACTGAATGTTGGCCTTTTTAATATGTCTTTCCAGATCTTTTTATCCGGATATGAAATTATTTCCATTTTAAACGATCATTTTTTCTATTGGAACAACTAAAATTCCCTGAGCTCCATTTGCTTTTAATTTTTCTATGATATCCCAGAATTGATTTTCTTCTACTACTGAATGTACCGAACTCCAGCCTTTTTCAGCTAATGGTAAAATGGTAGGACTTTTCATTCCTGGTAATATTTTGCAAATAGCATCAAGCTTATTGTTTGGGGCATTCAACAAGATGTATTTATTGTTTTTAGCGGTTCTTAATGCTTTTATTCGGAACAATAATTTATTGACAATTGCTGCCTTTTCTTTTGAGAGTTTCCCATTGGAGATCAATACAGATTCTGATCTAAGGATCACCTCTGTTTCTTTTAATCCGTTACTTAAAAGGGTGCTGCCTGAACTAACAAGGTCGCATATGGCATCTGCCAACCCGATACTTGGCGCAATTTCTACACTTCCGCTGATCTCATGGATCTCTGCTTTGATCTTATTCTGTTTAAGATACTTGGATAGGATCTGAGAGTAAGAGGTAGCGATCCGTTTTCCGTTAAGATCTTTGATGGACTTATATGTTTTATCTTTTGGAATGGCAATGGATAAACGGCATTTTCCGAATCCAAGTTTATCAATAACTTTTACCTTTTTGTTCTTTTCCTGTAGAACATTTTCTCCTACGATGCCTATATCGGCCACCCCGTCTTCCACATACTGAGGAATATCATCATCTCTCAGGAAAAAGACCTCAAGAGGAAAGTTGTTGGCTTCTGCCTTAAGTTTGTTTAATCCGTTACTAATGTCAATACCACACTCTTTCAAGAGTCTTAATGAGTCTTCGCTTAAGCGTCCGGATTTTTGAATTGCAATTTTAAGTTTCATGTTTATTTTTTTGAGTAAGGTTTAATAATTAAGCGAAGTGATTGGTCAAACGTGAAGTACTTCCACATCCAATTGGTAAAGACAATGAATTTGTTCTTTACACCCAAGATGAGCATTAAATGCAGGAACATCCAAAAAAGCCACGCAAAGAAGCCCTGAAAACTGAATTTAGGGAGATCCACAACAGCGAGGTGGCGCCCAACTGTAGCCATGGATCCTTTATTGCTGTATTCGTATTTAGTCATATCGTTACTTTTGTTCGCATTATTGAGGTTTATACCCAATAGTTTTCCCTGTTCATTTGCAACTGTAGCAACTTGCGGATGTCCATTTGGGTATAAAGGTGTACTCATGCAGGCAATGTCACCTATTGCGTATATGTTTTCATGGTCTTCCACCTGATTGTATCTGTTTACTTTTAACCTGTTGCCCCGCACTATCAATTTCGGATCCAGGCCCGCTATGGTATTTCCTTTAATACCGGCGGCCCACACCAATGTTTTCGTTTCAATGAATTTCCCATCGCTGAATTCCACCTTGTTTCCATCATAATTAGTAACCTGTGCGGAAAGTAAAACTTGAACACCTAGTTTTTCGAGGTAAGTTCTTGAAGTTTCTGATGAAACTTGACTCATGGCTCCTAAGGTCCTGTTGGAAGCTTCAACAAGGTAGATCTTCATTAAGCTGAAATCCAATTCCGGGTAATCCTTAGGTAAGATGTATTTTTTCATTTCTGCCAATGCCCCGCTTACTTCAACGCCGGTAGGTCCTCCTCCAACGATCACACCATTCAGATAACTTTTTCGTTCTGATTCAGGAACATTCAATGCTTTCTCGAAATTCCCAAGTATATGATTTCTTAAATATAAAGCTTCGCTAACAGATTTCATGGGAATAGCATTGTTCTCTATGCCAGTGTTCCCGAAGAAATTGGTAGAACATCCTGTTGCTATTACTAAGTAATCAAAAGTATATGTGTTCGAATCGGTAACGATCCTGTTTTCGGCAGGCTTTATTTCCTTTACCCCTTCATTACGGATATGAAAGTTCTTTCTGTTCTGAAATAATTTTCTTAATGGGAAAGAAATGGAGCTAGGTTCCAAGCCACATGTAGCTACTTGATAGAACAATGGTTGAAACTGATGAAAATTATTCTTATCAAATAACCATATATCAAAAATGGACGAGTCAAGTTCACGGGCTAATTTAATCCCTGCAAAACCTCCTCCTATGATGATCACTTTTTTCATATTATTTAAAATAAAAAGGGCCTACCACATTGGTAAGCCCTTGAAGTATATTTAATACACGACCATTACGACTTACCGTTCAGCAGATTGTAATGATGGTGTAATTGAAAATTCATGCGCCAAAAGTATAACAAAATTTGAAAGTGTCAAAAATAAATTGGATAAAAGGTTATTTTTTGTAAATTGTATAACAAAACAATAAACATGAAGAGATATTTACTTTCAATTGCGGCTTTTATCATAAGCTTAACAAGCAGCGCTCAGGCGCCTTTTTGGACCGAGAATTTTGGTACAAATCCAGTGTGCGGCTCAACTCTGGCGGCTGCCTTTACATCATCAAATGGTGCCTGGACGGTGACAACTACTGGTACTAATGATATATTTTCCAATGAATGGTTCGTTAGTCCAAGAGAAGCTGGAATGGGTGTAGGTAATTGTGGCAGTTCGTGCTCAATTACGCCAATTTTGATAAATAATACTATGCACGTTTCCACTACCTTTAGTTTGGGTGGAGACGTTGGAGCTGCATATGCCGCTGGTCCCGGTTTAGCAAATACGAATAAGCGAGCCCAATCACCAACCATCAATTGTTCTGCGAAATCCTCCATTATTCTGAGATTCAACTATATTATGTGGGGAGTGATTAATCAAGATTATGCTGAGGTAATGTATTCACCGGACAATGGTTCCACATGGTCCGCATTAGGTATTCCCCCTCAAACACCAACAAATACTTGTGCAGGTCAAGGAATTTGGACTAGCTACTCTGTTGCTTTACCTCCATCTGCTAACAATAATACTACTGTAAAGATCGGCTTCCGTTGGCAGAATATAAATGCAAATGGTGCCGATCCATCTTTCGCAGTGGATGATATTACTCTTACTTCCTCAGCAGCCTTCACTGCATCCTTTAGTTTATTAAGCCCGATTTGTAAGAACAATTCAGCAACAGTAATTGCCAATACCGGCACAACAGCTGCAACAGGTTACACATGGTCAGCAAATCCATCAGGACCCGTGATCAGTGCTCCAAACGTTTCAGTAACCAATATCACCTTCCCAAATGCAGGAACCTTTAGTATAACATTAACTGCGGCTTCGGGTACCAATATCGCTACTCACACAAAGACCATCACAGTTAATCCTTTACCAACCATAACTGTAAATAGTCCAACAGTTTGTTCAGGTGGCAATTTGGTGTTCACTGCATCCGGAGCAACTGTAAATTCATGGGCAGGGCCTAATGGCTTTAACAGTACTGTACAAAATCCTACGATCACAAATGCAGGGTTGATCCATAATGGGTGTTATACAGTTATCGCTACAGGTGCATTTTCATGTTCAAATACTGCGGTGTCGTGCGCTACTGTTTATGCCCTTCCTAACATCACTGTTAGTGCAACATCCAGCAGTTTATGTTTAGGTTCTGTTGCAACCTTAACTGCAAGTGGAGCTTCAACCTATACCTGGATGCCGGGAAGTACTTCAGGAAATACACTTTTGATCACTCCTACGGTTAATACAACCTATACGGTTAATGGCAGTTCAGCGGCAGGTTGTACATCAGGAAACACTATATCCATAACTGTAATCACATGTACGAATACTGGCATTCAGAATCAAAGTAATGTGGCAATATTCGAGATCTATCCGAATCCGGTGCATGACAAGCTGATCTTCAATAGTAATACTGTTGACTTGCATGGGTATTCTGTACAAATAACAGATGTATTGGGCAAAGTGATGATGAACATCAATCTCACTGCAAACAGTCAAGAGATTTCAATGAGTGAATTCCCTAAAGGAGTTTACTTCCTTGGTGTTTTAAAAGACGGAAAGCCCGTTACCACTGCAAAAGTGATCAAAGAATAAGTCTAATACATATCCCATTAAAAAAGGCACACTCTTAAGTGTGCCTTTTTTAATGGTCTAATTCAAGCCTCCAAATAGGAGGTTGGCGCTTTATTATTGAAACACCAGTTTCTTCTCTTCCTTCTTAACAGTGGAAACGGAAGATGAGATCTCATCACCAATGGCACCTACAAATAAATTGTTTTGTAAAATGTATGATTTGTTTTTGATCAATTCATTCAGATGCACCGTTCCAATAACATAGTGGTAATTGCCGCCTGTATACTGTTCCTGTATTTCAGAGAATTTTATCTTTTTAAGATCGTCTGCAGTATTATATCTTAAGTATACTTTTATTTTAACTTCATTGTTAAATGTCAATTCAGGATTTAGTTTAAGTATAATGTACTAGAATTAATAGTCGTAAGATAGGGCAGAGATATCCGATAATACTGCAGCTCCTGTTGGGTGCCCGCCTGCGCCTCTGCCTTTGAGGAACTGTTCTCCAGAGAATTCACCATCAACGATCACCCCGTTGAATTCGTTATCTACATTGAATAGGTGATTCGCGTTTGTTACAAATTTTGGGAACACAAAAATACTTACTTCGTTTGCTGAAACTCGTTTAATGGTTGGTACTAGTTTGATCTTGTAGCCTTTTTCACTGGCATAATTGATATCATCCGGACTAAGGGTTGTGATGCCAATGTTAAGTACCTCTTCAGGTTTAGCGATAACGCCAAAAGCGTGAAGAGCGATGATTATGGCCTTGAATTTGGCATCAAATCCTTCCACATCGTTCGTTGGGTCACTTTCCGCAAATCCTTTTTCTTGTGCTTGTTTTAATGCTTCCTGGTAGGAGAGTTTTTCATTGATGGTTTTTGTAAGGATGTAATTGGTAGTACCATTGAAAATACCGCTAACCTTTTCGATCTGTTCATTGTCAAAGTACTCTTCAAGGGTTCTGATGATTGGGATACTGCCACAACTTGAAGCTTCATATAGGAGTGAAACATTGTGTTTGTGCTGAAGTTCATAAAGTTCATTCAAGTGCTGAGCTACCATTTTTTTATTGGCAGTAACCACATGTTTACCCTTACTAAGGGCATAACTTACAATATTGAAGGCTTCGTCTGCATCATCAATAAGTTCCACAATGACATTGATCTCAGGATTGTTGAGTATCTCAAACTTGTCAAATGTGAAAATGTTACTTTCTAACGGACGTTGCTTGTTCTTATTCTTCACTGCGATCTTTACAATATCTGCTTTAAAGCCCTTACTGTTGTTCAATACATGATACAGACCCTGGCCAACACAGCCGAATCCGAATAAACCGATATTTAATTTCTTTGCCATATGTTTAAATGTTACAGAACCTGAATAAAGTTCTTAGTTATTGATTTTTTGTTTTTTTGTTTGTAAAAATTACTGATCACTTCTGTTATTTTTTTAGTTTCAATTAAAAAGCCATCGTGTCCGTAAAACGAATCTATTACTTCAAAGGTACATCCCGGTATATGTTTCGCCAGAAACTCCTGTTCATGGATCGGGAAAAGCACATCACTGGTAATGCCAATGACCAATGTTCTGGCTTTGATCTTTTCCAATGCTTTTTCAACTGAAACTCTGCCTCTGCCTACGTTGTGCGAATCCATTGCGTTTGCGAGCGTAACATAGGCGTAGGCATTGAAACGTTTCACCAATTTTTCGCCCTGATAACGTTGGTAACTCGATGAGTTGAAATCGTTAATTTTCTCATCGTGTTTTTCTTTTTGTGTTTCGTTATAAGTTTGATAATTGCGATAACTTAGCAAAGCAATACTTCTTGCCGCTGCCAAGCCTTTTTGTCCGCCATCTTCCGTGTTTCCATAATATGTTCTGTCTGCCTTTATGGCTAAACGTTGACTCTCATTAAATGCAATACCCCAAGGCGAATGTTTAGCATTGGTTGCTAAAATAATGGTATTCTCAAACAACTCCGGTTCTTTGATATTCCATTCGATCACTTGTTGCGCACCTTGAGATCCTCCAATAATGGTGTGTATCTTATCAATGCCCAAATGTTCTCTTAAAATATCATGTACACCAACCATATCTCGAATGGTTATGGTAGGGAATAAACTGAACAAAGGTTGTTTGCTGTATTTGTTGACGGTTAACGGACCGGTTGTTCCGTAGCATGAACCTAAATTATTTGCACACACAATAAAGTAATCCTTCGGGTTGAACAGATCGTTCTCGCCAAATAAACCTGGCCACCAATCAAAAACATCGCTATTCGCTGTAAGTGCATGGCACACCCAAATTACATTATTTTTTTGTGCATTGAGCTTTCCATAGGTATGATAAGCGATCTCGATATTTGGTAATTGCCCGCCGTTTTCCAATGCGTACGGGTAGGGGTGTAAATATGTTTGTAATGCCGACATAATTTTAGTTTTTACCAATGAATAAATTAGAGATTAATGATGTGTTTTCTTCTGAGGTTAGAATATTTACCGTACTTACAATTCGCTCACGTTGTTTTACATTGATGTAATTAGGTAAATGGCCGCCTTTAACAGTGCTAGCATAGTGGGCCTCAAATTTTATGGCCTGCTTAAATTGCGTTGAATTCAGTAAGTTGAACTCGTATGATGATGTTTGAATATTGTTTTTCATTGTTTTTCTTTTTTTGTTCGTTTTACCGAACCATTAAAATTAATTTGATAAATAAGTAATTGCATTGCCAGAACTTTGAATGTGCCGAGCAATATCTTTTGCAAATACGTTTTAAAGAAAGCTTAGCACATACAACAGCAGCAGCAACACATGCGCATACCGTTATGAGCTAATAACAATGACTGATGTGAACCTGATGGTTCATTTGTTGAGTTGAATTTGTTTTGAAACTGTGTGTTCTTCATGTTTTCTTTTTTTAATTTATCTTTCCTCTTACTCTCATCAGAGGTAGGATTTAGCACCGGTTTTCCAATCTCGGCTAAGCCTAGACTTCTAGTTGGTTGCCTGCGGGTCTATGAGCCTATTCTCTCGCCGCATCTTGATAAATTAAAACACACATAGGTGGGTTTTAATTCGCTACAAATTTAAGACATTAATTTCTTTCCTTCCAAATTTATTTTAAAATATTTCACTTTTCCCTTATTTAAAGGGTTTTAGGAAGGGGTTGGAAAACAAAAAAGTCCTGCTTTTGGGCAGGACTTTTTGTATTTTTTTTGGATCTGATTATTCAGCGGATTCTTTTTTCATTTGTTCCTTTAGTTCTTTGTAGCTCATCATTTTGTAACCATCGGTACTAACTTTGAATACGTTATCGTCAATGGCAGAGGTTAAAACCTCAGTAACAGTAGAGATCACCTTCATGTCCATACCTTGATTATTCATTGCCATTTCTGTTTCCATTGGGAAACCTTTCAATTCAGAAAGATCTGGACCACCCATCATTCCTCTTTTTCCTTTAGGAAAAGTATTCGGTTGTTTGATCTTATCCGTATACCAAACAGTAGTTTTTACTTCTTTTTTGTCCTTACCAGTTTGAGTAACTACCGCTTTTAAGCATTCGTAGCCTGCAATTGTTTTTTTCTCATCAATGTATTCGATCTTTGGTTTAGCTGTTTTTTTAGATTCAGCTTCTTTCTCTTCGGCTTCCATTTCAGCTTTTGTAAGAACCCAGCCTGTTTTGTTACCCATTTGCTCCATTAAGGTTGTGGTCTTTTCTCCATCGTTCACAATGATCTGTGACATCATCATGCTGGTAACTTCCGTTTTTGATTTTTCACCTTTCATGTAGTTTACTACATCATTCTCAGCCATACCCGCATATTCTTCTGGCAGACCCTCTACTTTAACAGACATTTTCACGGTGAAATTTTCCTGCGCATTAAAAGTTATGCTTGCAAAGGTTAACGCGGCGGCGATCAATAATTTTTTCATTTTGTAAGTATTAGATGTTTATGTTGCTATTCCAAATTTAATACCAAAATTATACTTTTTTACTGTTAAAATAACATAATTGTATAAATGGGGATTTGCTTTGAAGATTGGTCAATAGAGCAAATGAAGGGGATTTAATTTTAAATGTCTGCAAAGAATTTAGCCATTTCTTCCTTGCTGATCATTTTCATGGTTGGAGGCACAACAAAGATGCTCTCAGGAACTTCAACATGTTTAATGGATTTGGCTAGGAAACGCATCTCAAGACCCATCTTTTTTGCTCTGTAATCCAATAGAACACCCTTTACAGAAGAATATGGCGTAAGCGCATTGCAGTTCTCCATGCCAAGTTCTTTTGTATAATAAGCATCAAAGGTAACCGCCGGATTATCGGCCATGGTCACTTTTAATTTGTGGCATTTTAATCCCAGGATCTTTTTTGTGTCTTTGGTCTCTTCAATGATGAGTTTGTAATTATCATTCTCTTTTTTAATATCCGCTTCTCGTTCAATGCAGGCCTGCTTTATATCCAAGAATTTAACTGTTTGAATCATGGTTTTGTCAGTTAGGTTACCTATAATGCTTGTATTGAAAACACCCATTGTACTCATTTCCATGATGAACATGTTCTTGTTGTACTTTAGGGTAGCAGTGCCAGGAGCCAAGCCAGATAAAGGATGCGTTGGGTCAATGGCCTTTGATTCAAATTCAATGATCCCCTCATCTTTACCTCCTTCTTTTTGTTCTCCATTACAGGAGATCATAAATAGAGATAATAGGAAGATAAAAAATGACCCTTTTATTTTATTTATATTGATAATCAATTTTATAAAGAGGTAATATTATTATTAAATTTTATGATATGCAAAAAAAATCATTCCGGTTTTGTGGAATGATCTTGTTTAATCTTATGCTTAAGGGTTATTTTAAGGTTACCGTTTTTTCTACAGTTTTACCTTCTTCAAGTTTAATGATCCCGGCACCAACTAAAGTAGAGGTGGTTGCAGATGAACCAGTACCTACCGCAGTAGTTGTGGCGGTAATGTCGTAAATAGCAGGTAATTTGAATAAGAAAGATACCATTCCTCCGGCATCTGTAACACCATTGGCTTTTAAGTCGGCAACAACGGTTCCGCCATTCGCTGTTTTTACATTGGCATATAATTGAACAGCAGCATTTTGAAGTGGCTGACCGCTATCATTCACACATTTAATGTTGGCTTTGCAGTCGGCGTTTTTTTCACTTGAAATGAAAAAATAGATGATGCAAAGCATTAATAGAATGAAAGGAAATATAACTTTGTTTTTCATAATAGCACTATTGCTAACAAATATACAAATTTAGGTGAATATGGCAAAATTTAGGTGTTTTAATTTCATTGTGGCCGTTTTTTTATCCCAGTATGTATTGTCTCAAACCCTTAGTAAAGAGACAATTCTATTGGAAACCTCATTTGGAACCATGAAATTGAAGTTATATGAGGAAACACCTTTGCATAAGGCCAATTTCCTGAAGTTGGTGAAGCAAGGCTATTTCGATAGTCTTCTTTTTCACCGCGTCATCTCAAATTTCATGATCCAGGGTGGAGATCATCTGAGTAAGAATGCCAGATCCGGGGATTCATTGGGGCATGGAGATATCGGGTATACAGTTCCTGCGGAGTTCAACGAAAAACTCATCCATAAGAAAGGAACATTATGTGCTGCAAGGGAAAGTGATGATATTAATCCTGAATTTGCCTCTAGTGCAAGCCAATTCTATATTGTACAAGGTAAGGTAAGATCATTGGAAGATCTTAAGAAAGTGGAGGACAGAATTAACCGAACCCGATACACAAATGCGGCACGCAAAGTAATGAAAGGGCCAGAAGGAAAGGCACTAAAAGCCTTATACGATCAATTGAAATCAAGGAATAGTATGGATAGTGCAGATATGGTGAATAAACAAATTGAAGTATTGATCGGTAAGGAAAAAGGTAATAAACCGGATTATAAATTCAGTGAATTCCAGCAAAAGACTTATACATCTGTTGGAGGCACCCCTCATTTGGACGGTACCTATTCCGTTTTTGGTGAAGTGAGCGAAGGCCTTGAGATCGTTGACAAGATCGCAGCAGTTAAAACGGATAAGCGCGACCGACCTCTGAAGGATGTTAGAATGAAAATGACGGTAGAATAGGTTTTATTTTCTACCAGGGCATTTCTTGCACCTGTCGCCCTTCTTGTGTTTTTTACAACATTCCTTTTTCTTTTTACAGCAATCGGCAAATACCGAAAGAGGGCAGTTGTTTTGAAAAGGTTTTATCTTAAGTTCCAATTCAT
>DAISHL010000036.1:0-11474 GCA_036822555.1 Bacteroidota bacterium
CCGTTTCGTTTTGTTGCAGTTTAATATAAATACTGCCTATATTGCCAAGCATTACAGCCTGACCCTTCATGTCGTTGTAGCGTTCGTTGATCTTTAAACCATTCTGATAGTAGTTGATAGCACTTACATAATCGCTCTTTGATTGGCTTAATGCTCCGTAAGCGTTATAGAACTTCGATCTGAACAATGGTCGCTTTTGCGTCATCGGGTCGTTCAAGCCTTTTTGAATAAGCTTTTCAGCGGAATCACCGCTAGTATAAATCTTTTCCCAGATCAGGTCATACAACGCCAAAAGACGGGTTGTGTCAGGGAGGCTTTGGTTATTGTATTTTTTTAGTAAAGAATCTTGTTGAGCCACCAATGGTGTGGTAGTACAAGAAATAATAAACAGAATACAATATGTGAGGAACTTTTTCAATCTTAATTTGTCTTACAAGTAAATAAAAAAAACACGGTATTGCAAGAAAAGAAGCACATTGTTGAGTGTAAACATGTTTTCACTGAACGACTGGAGCAAGTTGAAGCGTAAGAATTGTATTTTAAGAAAAAATAACCATTAAATACTCGTAAGTAGTTCATTTTCAATGGAGATACTAGTGTGACATGAATAAGGAATTAAATGGGAATTTAGTATATTTACGTTTGATCCGGTTAGAAAAATACTGTTGATAAGACTTTATGCTAAAGATAGGCAAAATATTTTTTTTAATATGCTTTGTAGTATTTACTAAGGCTCAGGATCTTTCTAATTCATACAAGATCTCAAGTACAACATTAGGAAAGCTATACAATGGCAACGAAATTGTTGCTAAGACCTTTAGTTATAATTTTTCTGTATACAATAAAAAGATAGATACGGCTACCAAAGCCATGTATTTCACCGTTAGGGAAAAAGATGCCAGCGGCAAGTTCTATAAGAATAATGGATTTCAATTTGCTTTGAATTATACGAATGACTCAATAGTGTGGGTTAACGATGTACGTAAATTTGATATTGCTCCAACGAATGAATTGCTCATGATCTCCAGTGATGTGATCACAAGCCGTTTCAATAAGAAAACAGGTTTGGAGCAGTTTCAGCATGCAGGCAAGCTGATCTACTTTGATGAGAAAACAAAAGTTGGCTTGATTTATATGAACCCTGCAAAGGGCATGGAGCCAACGGATGTAAAAGGAGTTAACCTGGAAAATGGTACCGCACTATTTGATATTAAATTGCCTCAAACATTTGATTGGACGGAGGTAGTAAAGGCCAATGATTCTGTTGTGATCATTGCGTCTTCAGGTATACATGGCATAGAGCTTAAGACAGGAAGGTCATGGTCGGTTAACGACATTACCGGTGAGAAGAACAAACATAAGCTTATTCAATCGATCATCAATCCTAATGCTTATAGGGTAAATCAACGCTCATTCCTTGAAAGTAAAAGTGAAGATGTACTAACCCAGATCTGCTCTAATGTTCTCATTGATTCTGATAAACTATATTTTGCAAGTAAAAACAAACTCTATTCAATTGACTGGGCAACAGGTAAGATCAACTGGGAGCTAGATATCAGTAAGTATCCCGTAAGTAAATCGGTTTTATATATCAGGTCCGGAAAACTTTACATGCTCAATTTAGGTGTAGCCAATTTTAAGGAGAATCAGATCGTGTATGGCGCGCCGTTCTTATTGCAAACTGAATTGTCTGACGGAAAGATGAATTTTCAAAACCCATTGCCAATGTTTGCATACCCTGTGGATTTTCAGATCTCTAACGACCTTGTGCTTGCAGGTAAGAACAATTTGTATTTCATAAATATGGCCGATGGCCGATTTTTTAATGAAATAGACGTGAATGAATTACGTTACGGAAATTTTATTGAGTTTGTGAGTGGTAATGAATACTATGTAGAAAAAGAAGGTTATTACGTGCCACTGAATTTTATCAATGACAATGTTATTTATTTCAGATCAAGTCACGGAAAGGTATATGGAGTTGAGGGTGGACTGATACAGTACGAATACCACGAGTCATAATTGTAAAAATTTGACGCTTCAGTTTCCACCTTCAAATTGATCAAACAGAAATTTAAAACCTATGTATTGAATGCCAATTTCGAATTGGTTGCCGTTTTGGATGTTGAAGATCCCTCAACCATTATCAATGATAAGATCTATTACATCAGTGGCAGAAAAATGCATGTTCTTGAGGCTTCTGAATTCAGAAAATGAGAGTAGTTTATTATCTGACCACCTGCGATACCTGCAAGCGTATTCTTAAAGAATTAAGCCTAAAAGAAAAGGGCTTTGTATTGCATGAGATCAAATCGCAACCAATCAATACAGAACAGCTCGAGTCTCTTAAAAAAATGACAGGTTCCTACGAGTCTTTATTCAGTAAGGTTTCCAGGAAGTATAAGGAGCTTGGCTTATCTGCCAAACAACTTTCAGAATCGAAAATGAAAGAGCTGATTTTAAGTGAATATACGTTCCTTAAACGCCCGGTGATTGTTTTTGATGGGAAGATCTTTGTAGGTAATTCTAAGAATGTTATCGCGGAGGCTGCAAAAGCTTTGCGTGATTAATGACTGAACAAACAGCGAGAAAAACTTGTGTCTTTTTTCAGATCGGCCTGATATAGACCTTCTGAAAGATGCATAAGCTCTGTATTGATCGTGTGCTGCCCGCTTTTGAAATAGTAGTTGCCATGAAATACTGTTTTGCCAGTGAGGTCGGTAATGGTTAGCTTGAAGTTGCCTTCCTTTAAAACACTTACCACCAATGTCCGTTCACCATTTACAATTTTATTCTCAATTGTAAATTCTGAGTTATTACTTTCAAGTTCCTTTATGCCAACAAAGCTTGGCTTGAGTTCAATTTTCATGTACACAGGCAGGTGGTCACTCATGTTGAACAGTGCTTGTGCAACACCGGCTGGAACTACAGCATTGGCAGGCGCATCTGTAATGGCCTTATTCATATGCAAATTGTCGTTGCCAAATGCTTTGTAACTTCCCAAAACGTATCTTGCTTTGTTGGTACCTGACAAGAGTGCGTTGTTCACCATTATAAAATCAAATCGGTCATCTAGCCCACCAGTAGCCCCGCCGCAACAGCCGGCATTAGCGCTTGAACGGGTAGATTGCGTGTGAACTTGACTAAAGGCACTATTGTTGTTCCACAAGCCAATTTGATTGATCGGATCATAGAAAGTGTGTGAGCATCCGGAGCCGGTGAGTTTAGCAAATCCCGGTTCGGTACTGGGCTTAAAATTAAAATCTCCAGCAAGCGGAATATTTGAATTTTGACTTAAGGAAGCTATGTTGCTGCAAAAGGCACTGATCTCACTGTTGCGCTGCGTCTCATCGCTAGTTAAACTGCCAGCTTTTAAATGTGCCATGTGAAAATAGAGAAATGCGGTATCTCCCGGAGCCACCACTTTGAATAATTTGTACTGACTGATATCTCGCAATACAGTATAGATCTGTTTTTGAGATCTTAAACCGATCTTAGATATATTGTAAAAAAGCATGTTGTCGGTGTCGGTTCCGTCAAAGAATGCTGCTCTGGTGTATGTTCCAACTCCTGCCTTGTTGAAGGCGCTGTCTAATAGGTATTGTGGAGCCTGTGAGTCCTCAAGCTCACATACCATCATCACATCCGGTTTTGAATGCTGTATTATTGTTCTCAGATCCTTGTACCTGTCCGAATTGGCCCAGGTGGCACCATAGTTAAGCAAATTGTAAGACATAATGCTTATGGTGTCTTGCGCTAAACTTAAGAAATTGCCAAATAACAGGGTAAATAAAATGCAGATATTCCTTATTTTTAGCATGCTTAAATTTACTGTAAAAGTACATCAATCACAAGCATATCCTCATAAGTGCCCAACATTAATAAAATACCGTTTTTTAGATTTTTAGTTCCTTTTGTTCTGGGTATACTCAGTATAAATGTTGTTGCTTATGGTTCAAATGCCCTGTATTACCTTCTTGCTTCCTTTGTAGGTGTAAGTATATTATACCTGATGCATGTAAGAAAAGTTACATCCAAGTGGGTATTTTTGATAAGTGTTGATGTTTTTCTTTTTTTGTTTGCAGCTATCTATACTCACAACGTTAGATCTATCGAGCATCAGAATTCATTCGTAAAGTACCTGTCTGAAAAAGATGCATACTTGTACGTAAAAGTTTCAGATCTGCCTGTACCAAAGGAACGATCTATACAACTGCAATTGTCAGTATTGGGCGTATCGAATCATCAGGAATTTACTCCGGCAGCAGGGAAGATAATGGCCTATTTGAGCAGGCAAGAACTGCAGCGAATACCGGCAGTAGGGGAGTTGATGTTGATCCCGGCAAAGATCAATGAGGTCCAGGGCCCCATGAATCCTGATGCCTTTGATTTCAGGGCCTTCATGAACCGTAGAGGGATATATTTCATCACGTATGTAAAGGCAGGAACTTACAGGCTGTGCGGTAAATCATCACATGAGACATTATTCGATAAAGGCTTGATGATTAAGCATCGCATAATTGAAAGAATGAGACATGCGGGATTGAACACAAATGCGTTCTCTATTTGTATTGCATTGCTTACAGGATATGATGATGAGATCGATAAGGATGTGATCGAACGCTTTTCGCATTCAGGAACCTTACATATCCTCTCTGTTTCCGGTTTGCATGTAGGGGTGAGCTATGTATTCCTCAATTTTATTCTGGGAGTGGCGGATAAAAAAGACAGGCACCTCTTGTTAAGATTAGCCTTGGTAGTAGCCATTTTATTGGTGTTTGCACTCATTACAGGATTTTCTCCTCCAGTGTTGCGATCAGTGATCATGTTCTGTTTATTGGGTATAGGAAAATATTTTTTCAAAGGGACATCGAGGAATCAGTTGAATGTCCTTTTCGTATCTGCATTCATTCTTTTGCTTATCGATCCATTCTGGTTATACGATACCGGGTTTTTGTTGAGTTATTCGGCCATGTTTGGTATTCTTTTCTTTTATCCGAAGCTTGTGAAACTTCATGAGCCAAACTCTCGTCTTGGCAGCTACGTATGGCAAAGCACGGTGATGTCAGTTTCAGCAACAGTGGCTACTCTTCCAGTATCCTTGTATATGTTCCATCAATTCCCGATCTGGTTCATTTTGGCAAACCTGATCATGGTTCCTTTCACATCGGTGTTGCTGCTTTTGTCGGCTTTGGCATTGCTAAATAATTCCGTGATAAGTGCCTTGATCAATTGGCTTATCGATCTCATGTTGAAATTCATTGAAGTGTTCAATGATCGAAAGATGGGGTATGCAGACATGATCCATTTCAATTTATGGGATGTGTTATTCCTTGTAGCGCTTATCATTATTGTTACAAGGGTTTTCATGACACGGAATTTTCAAACAATGGTGTCCATGTTCATTGTGCTTATTACATGGCAAATTTTCGCTCTTATGGATTCCTATGAGGCTAAGCAGGATTGCGAGTTGGTGGTTTATCACTCTCCGCGATCAAGTGTATCCTCACTAAAAAATGGAAATACAACACTAGTGGATGTGCATGGAGAAGTTCAGCTAAACAGGGTTCTGCGGCCCAATTTGATCCGATATAATTATACCGACACATTGCATCGATCTTTCGATTATGTGTCGTTTCAAAATAAGGGGATTTTCTTTTTACGAAAGGGTACAACCTTCAATGAACTTGGAATGCGAAAGGTGAGTCATCTTGTGATCTCCAATAATGCGGTACCCGATTTGGAGATGTTGGATAAATGGGATCTTGACCTTGTTATTGTTGATGCATCTAACTCAGCAGGATCTATTGATAAAATAAAAGAACTTTGTTTTAAAAAGGGATTGCCTTTTTATAATATTAAACAAAAAGGTGCGTTTGTAGTTAAACTTTAGAGGCAAGAAAAGTGATATGAAATTAAGAATTGGAGATAAAGTAAGATTTTTGAATGAAAAGGGTGAAGGTGTAGTTACTCGAATTCAGGATAATAAAACGGTGATGGTTGAAATGCCTGACGGGTTTGAAATACCATATCTGGCAGCACATCTGGTGCCAATTCATACCGAAATGATCGTTGATAAGGATACTGAGAACATTGAACTGAGTCCGGATGCAAGCATTGCCGACGCTATTTATTTTGTGATTGAGCCGGATCATGAGTTGCATCAACTCATGAATGATTATAAACTATACTTGTTCAATGCATCTGCTTTCAATCTCCTGTATACGTATTCCATTAAGGACGATGCGTATTATCAGGCGCTGAAGAATGGCAGTGTTGGTCCGTATCAGAAGGTGTTGTTAAAGCAGGTAAAAATGCAATTCTTCGATGATTTCCATCATCACAAAATTGAAGCGATCTTATTTAAGAATACCCATTTCAGAGCACAGGTACCGGTTTCTGAAAGTGTTTTTATTACACCTCGAAATCTTAATAAGGCTACGCCAATCAAACATCCTGAATTCAAATATCCTGTTCTTGCATTTTTGTTGAAGGACGAATTCATAACTACACAAACCGTGGAGGCCATTCTTTCTAAAGAAGATATTGATAAGCTTAAGAACATAAAGGAGTTCAAGTCGAAGGACAAGATCTCCCGATCACATAAAGAATATCTCAGGTCTCTGGAGAAGGAAGTAGATCTGCATATCGAGGAGTTGATAGATTCACCAAAAGGTTTAAGTAATCATGAGATACTTTCAATACAGCTTGAACATTTTGAGAAAGAACTTGATGAGGCCATTGCCAAAGGAATGAAGAAGCTAATTTTCATTCATGGTGTAGGCAATGGTCGTCTAAAGCAGGAGATCATTTCTGTATTGAAGGATATGAAAGAAGTGACCTATCAGGATGCCTCGCACAAAGAGTATGGCTTAGGGGCTACGCAAGTAAATATTAAATGATTATTTGTATTTTTGAACATGATACCTTTCTCGCCTCCACGAATAGATGACAAGATAATCAATGAAGTTGTGGCCGCCCTGAAAAGCGGTTGGATCACTACGGGGCCACGTACCAAAAATTTCGAGAAGAAACTCGCAGAGTATTGTGGTATACAAAATGTGCTGTGTTTAAATTCTGCTACTGCAGGCTTAGAGATCATTCTTAGATGGTATGGGGTAAAGGAAGGCGATGAGGTTATCTTACCGGCTTATACCTATTCGGCCACTGCCAATGTGATCATACATTGCGGAGCAAAGCCGGTGTTTGTTGATGTAAATGCCGATGATTTCAATATTTCTGTCTCTGCCATTGAAAAAGCCATTACAAAGCGCACAAAAGTGATCATGCCTGTAGATTTTGCAGGCTTACCATGCGATTTTGATGCAATCAATGCCCTGGTTGAAAGACATAGAGATACTTTTAATGCAGAAACACCAATACAAGAAAAGCTTGGCAGGATCCTGGTATTAAGCGATGCGGCGCATTCGTTTGGCGCAACCTATAAAGGCAAAAGAACAGGAAGTTTAACGGATGTAAGTGTATTCTCCTTTCATGCCGTAAAGAACCTGACCACTGCCGAAGGAGGTGCCGTTGCTTTAAATTTACCACAGCCATTCAATACCAAGGAGATTTATGACTACCTGTGTGTGAAGATCCTTCATGGGCAGAACAAGGATGCTTTGGCAAAGACCCAGATAGGAAACTGGAAGTATGATATCATAGAGGCGGGTTATAAGTGCAATATGACAGACATTGCGGCTGCCATAGGATTGGTGGAGCTAGAGCGTTATGATTCTGAAACCCTCAGAAAGCGTGAGGCATTGGTTGAATTATACAATAACATCCTTTCATCAAGATCTGAACTGCAATTACCAGTATTGAAGGACCTGGATAGAGTAAGCTGTTACCATTTATATCCATTACGTGTCAAAGGCATCACAGAAGAACAACGCGATATGCTTATCAAACGAATTTCTGAGCAACAGGTGAGTGTGAATGTTCATTTCATTCCCGTGCCAATGATGAGTTATTACAAAGCTCTTGGTTATGATGTCAAGAACTATTCCGTTACTTATGATAATTATTCGAGAGAGATCACTTTGCCTTTATATTTTGATCTTACCGAAGATAATATTAGAACCATCTGCAGGGCATTGTTCAATGCACTCGATTCCTTATGAAACGCTTCATTGATATACTCTTTTCTTCACTCGGATTGATCTTTCTCTTCCCATTTTTTCTTATTGTTTTTGTATTGATAAAGGTTTCCTCGAAAGGCCCGGCATTTTATATACAGCAAAGAGTAGGGCAACACGGGGTTGAGTTTGGTGTTTTTAAATTCAGAACCATGTATGTGGATGCCGATAAAAAGGGATTGTTAACTGTTGGAGGGAGAGATCCCAGGATAACACGAATTGGTTATTTTTTACGCAAGTATAAGTTTGATGAGTTGCCTCAATTGATCAATGTGTTGATTGGGAACATGAGTTTGGTAGGCCCTCGTCCTGAGGTTAAGAAATATGTTGATCTATACACTCATGATCAACGCCAGGTGTTGAATGTAAAACCGGGAATCACTGATTTTGCATCACTTGAGTACTTCGAAGAAAATGAATTATTGGGCAAGTCTTCTAACCCTGAACAAACGTATGTTTCAGAGGTAATGCCTAAAAAACTGCAACTCAACTTGAAATACATTCAACAGTCAGGAACAGGCACGGATCTCAAGCTGATCTTAAGAACTGTGGCAAGAATTTTCGGTTAAATATCCTCGTAATAGTCGATCACAAGACCATCATATGGACTGATGGAAACAGTGCGTTTTTCGTGACCAAAATCCAGCAATAAAGAGTCTGCTTTGTAATTATCGTTTTCTTTCGTCAGTTGTATCGCCTTCAATGTTTGGCTGGGAATATCCTGCCACATTTTGGTTTTGCTTGCATCCAGGGCATGTACTTTTATCTTGCCATTGGATTCTGAATTCAATGTTTTGCGAAGTTCCTCAATGTTCAAATCAATGATCTCAAGGCCTTCACTAGTGTCGTTGCATCCAATCGTGATGCGTGATCCATCAGTGAATCTTAATTGAAGACTATCGATCAGTTCAACAGAATTGTTCGGATCCATAAGGTTCTGCCATAAGTGGATCACAACCTTGTCAACTGTCCTGTTTTGAATGTCAAGCATTTTTTGCAAAGCTTCTGCAGAAAAGTAAGCCTGCGCTTGTTTCTCATTTGGGTGTTGTTGTTCTTGTTCCAAGTTCAATTACGTTTAAATTTTTAATGTCTTTGCCGTCTATCTCAAATGATAGCACTGTTTTTATTTGATGAAACCCGCTTATTCCGCATGAACCGGGATTCATGTGCAGCAAATTTAAGTTTTTATCATACATCACCTTTAATATGTGGGAATGTCCGCATATGAATAGATCTGGTTTTTCTTTTAGAAGCAGCTCCTTGATCCTTGAAGGGTATTTACCGGGATAGCCGCCTATGTGGGTCATGCAGATCTTCACATCTTCACAATAGAAGATCAGGTCTTCTTTAAATAATGAACTTGCCCTGGCCCCGGCAATATTTCCCCATACGGCCTTGATAGGCTTAAGTTCTGATAGTTCGTCAATAACACTCATGTCACCAATATCTCCGGCATGCCAAACTTCATCACTAGCCTTAACATATTTCAGGAGTTTGGGGTCTAAATGTCCGTGCGTATCGGATATAAGGAGGATCTTATTCAATTCACTATGAGATCTTTTGCCAATTCAGAAAAATCAATACCATCAAAATTACCACTGCTCATCATTAACAGAACACACTGGTTGTAGTTCTTGTTCTTTAAGTAGGTCACTAATTCGGCGCTGTTTGTAAATACCTTGAGGTCATGTCTGTCAAAAGAGCGCAGTACCTGTTCAGTGGTGATCTCCTTTAGTTTTTTATGTGCAATGGTATGTGGGTTGAAATAAACAATGGCCTCGTCTGCTGTATTCATGGAGCCCTTGTACTCATTCAGAAATGCTTCATTCAAGCTGCTGAAAGTGTGCAGCTCCATACAAGCAATGAGCTTTCTGTCGGGGAACTGGTCTTTAACTGATTTGGTGGTAGCTTTTAATTTCGACGGAGAGTGTGCAAAGTCTTTGTAAAAATTAAAGCCTGTTGTTTTAAACACCAGTTCTAAGCGCTTTGCTGCGCCTTTAAAGCTTTGAATGGCCACAAAGAATTGTTCATCTGTAATGCCTATCTGATTGCATGCAATGCGTGCCGCATTCATGTTCATTAAATTATGCTCGCCAAATACCTCCAATGGATAGCTTTTCCCATTGAATAAAACGGAGGTTACTCCATCTTTTATAGAATGTGCCGGTACACCGTAAGCAAATTTTTTAATACCATTGCGTAAGCCGCTGTTATTGGCAGTGGTTTTAAGAGTTTCGTCCTTTTCGCAATAGATCAAAGAACCGTTAGGTTCAATAAGGTCAATGAATTTAGAGAATTGCTCCACGTAGATATCGAACGTTGGGAATACATTGATGAGATCCCAGGCAATGCCGCTCAGAATGGCAATGTTAGGGTGGTATAAATGAAATTTAGGTCTTCTGTCAATTGGTGAGGCAAGGTATTCATCCCCTTCGATAACTGCGAATTTCGCTTCGTTGGTGAGTTTTACCATCGTTGAGAACCCAGCAAGTTGAGCGCCTACCATGTAATCCGTGTCTATATTGCATTTATTGAGAACATGAAGGATCATGGCTGTTATGGTCGTTTTTCCGTGACTACATCCTACAACAATACGTGTTTTATCCTTGGTGGCCTCATAAATATATTCAGGATACGAGTAGATCTTCAGGCCAAGTTCCCGTGCTCTGACAAGTTCGGGGTTGTCTTCTCTGGCATGCATCCCAAGGATAACAGCATCAATATCAGATGTGATCTTTTCGGGGAACCACCCAATAGCTTGTGGCAATAATCCGGCCTTTGCCAACCTGCTTTTACTGGGCTCGTTTATTTCGTCGTCACTTCCTGTTACATGATTTCCTTTTTCATGCAATGATAAAGCCATATTGTGCATGGCGCTGCCACCAATGGCTATTAAATGAATTCGTTTACTCATACGTTACTAAGTAAAGGTATTTCAATTGGCGAACGGCGGCACTGGCATCTTAATTTTACACAGTTCGGGTTTAATAATTGGGTTTTACTCATTCGGAATGCGTGGCTCCTAAATAATATAAAAGTGGCCCCGAAATTTTTGTAACTTCATTACCTTGTTTTTCAAAAAGAACATATTTGCCGGATTGATCTTTACGGTTTTAACGATCAATGCCATTGCGGGAGATAATCCTTCCTAGGAGATCTCTTCGCCTATCCGAAAGAAAAAAGAGAAATTATCTTGGATATTTGGTTTAGGGTGGAATGCCGTTGATGATAATGGACGACCTTTTAAAAAACTGTTCGCTTTTCGTTCGGCCTGGAATATCCGTTGGTACCAAACTCAGGCAAGTGCAGCGATCATTGGTAAGTATGGACTCACCT
>DAISHL010000037.1:0-11386 GCA_036822555.1 Bacteroidota bacterium
AGTTGGAAGATCTTTCGAGAGAATTAGGCTATTCGAAAACTTTAATTTCGATGGATTTAAATGGCAAGGGTAACCAGTACGGAATCAGTAAAAAAACCCAGGCAGCTGTTTTAGATGCTGTGGCCAAAATGGATTATTCCCCGAATAAATTTGCCAGAGCTCTAAGAACCGGCAAAAGCTATTTTGTGGGAATGATCGTTGCAGACATATCAAACCAATTTTATTCGCGGATAGCAAAAAGTATAGAAACCTTGTTGTTCAGCAAAGGGTATAACTTAATGGTGTGTAGCACTGAGGAAAATGTGGAGAAGGAAAAAAAGTTGGTGGAGATGATGATCAGCCAGCAAGGAGTAGACGGGTTGATCATTGCCTCATCATGTGATAATTCAGAATTCTATAGCAGTCCGCGCTTCAGCAAAACTCCTATCGTGTTTATTGACCGCGTTATTCCATTATTTAACGCCAATTATATAGTGATCGACAATTATGGCGGATCTATGGAGGTTGTGAATAAACTTATTTCTGAAGGGTGCAAGAACATTGCGTGTTTGAGTATCACACCGTCCTACATCAGTACAATTGAAGACCGCTTGAACGGCTACAAAGGCGCTCTTCAAAAGCACAAGATGAGTTTAAACTCTGAATTGATCGTGAATGTGAATTTTGATCATATCTATGAAGATGTGGTGAGCGCATTGCGAAAATTCATTGCCAATGGAACCAATCTTGATGCCATATACAGTTTAAACAATCACCTGGCAGTTGCAACGTTAAAAGCGATCAAGGAAAATAAGGATATAAAGGCTCACTTTGATAAGGTGAAACTGGCCTGTTTTGATGATGTTGAATTATTCAATTTGATCGATAAGTCGGTTCTGTCAGTTTCGCAACCCATTGAATTAATTGGCCAAAATGCTTCCAACATGATCATGGACATCATAGACGGCAAGCACACCAGTCACTCTAACATTGTGTTGCCTACGAACCTGATCGAGCGTTAATAGGCTCGAACACTTCAACTTCAGTTAAGGCATTGAAAAGATACACGTGCCCTGTATTTACTTCAGTACACCTGAACCGGGTCCTTATTTTTTCTCCCTTTTGAAAAACGCGTTCTCCATTGAACAGGAATACGGTATTGTGCGGGAGGTATTCGAGAAATATCTTCTCGCTCGCATGGGTATCGTATAATTTCAATGTTCTTAATAGAGTTGCATCTGAGCAGCTTGATGCACCCGGATTCTGCATATATTTCCGCAAGGCATACAATACATCCACAGGAAACACATCGGTGTTCATGAATTCCTGCATTAATTCCATGAATGCTCTTTTCCATTCAACACCGTGAGGCAATACTTTATTCCTGTACTTTTCATAGGTCACCAAATGAGCGACCTCATGCACTAGGGTGATCAAGAACGCATATTTATTCAAATTGAAATTAATGGTGATCAGATGATTTGATCCGTTGCGTGGAGATGTATAGTCCCCCAACCGTGTACTTCTTTCTTTTTTGATCTTCAATTTAAAATCATATTGTATGATCCATTGTGCGATCAATGGCACTGCAGGTTCAGGAATATATTTCCTGAGAATTTCACTGTTTTTATGCAACTGAAGCTCCCTTGGTGTCATCACTTAAAATTACAAAACACCGTCAACACACGTGCAGCCAAGCCCCTGAATTACTAACAATTTTAATTAACTTTAGGACGAATATGAATTCCGAAAAAATCAAATCACATATCGTCAACTGGTTAAATACCTATTGTGAAAATGCCCGCATGGAAGGATTTATTGTTGGCATCAGCGGAGGTATTGATAGTGCCGTTACATCAACCTTATGTGCCTTAACTGGTAAAAAGGTATTGGCAGTTACAATGCCTATCAGACAATTCAAGTCTGAGCACGACAGAAGCATTGAACACATTGCATGGCTGAAGAAGAATTTTTCAAATGTAAGTTCTTAAGAGTTGGAATTGAGAGGTGTTTTAGATGCCTATGAAAGTGCTCTGCCAAACGACATTCAAGATTTTTTAGCAATGGCTAACACGCGATCAAGGATCCGTATGACCACCCTTTACGCATTTGCCTCTCATTATAAATTAATAGTAGCCGGTACAGGCAATAAAGTGGAGGATTTTGGCGTGGGCTTTTATACAAAGTATGGTGATGGTGGGGTAGATGTGAGTCCAATTGCCGACCTGTACAAAACACAGGTATATGAACTGGCAAAACACATGGGTGTTGTTGGGAGCATACAAAACGCAAAACCAACCGACGGTTTATTTGCTGACGGAAGAACAGATGAAGATCAGATCGGGGCCAGTTATCCTGAGTTGGAATGGGCCATGGAGTATATTGCAAACAAAGAGACCTATGAGTTGAATGATAGACAAAAAGAGGTGATGAGGATCTATACATCTCGCCATAATGCCAATAAGCATAAGATGGATCCAATACCCGTATGTTTGATACCTGTGGAGTATAAGTCATGAAAAGACTTCTCATCATAGTATACATCCTTTCGTGTTATCTGGGCGTTTCGCAGAACAGGCAAAAACTTGTGATCAGTGGAAAGGTCTACATCTCATCTTCGCGATCACAGGGAGTTATGAATGGGAAGACAATTACGGAGCCACAGCAGGTCTTTAAACTATAAACCATATGTTTTAGTAAGGATACTGTTAAGGTGAATACACAAACCGATTCAACCGGGCATTATTCGGTAGAGTTGGAACCGGGAACCTATAATGTATATCAAGAGCAGGCATTAAAAGATAAAAGAAAAGGAACGATCAACTACGGAAGTTATGGTCTGCATATTGAAAAAGGAGGAGATGGGCATGATGTGTATTTTAAAAACACTGTTAATGGCAGATCAGTTAACCAGCAAAATAACATGATGCCATCAAAAGGCAACACTAATGCAATAAAATCAAAAAACTAGAGTAATAACAATGTTCGGGAAATTAGGAGACATGATGGGCAAGCTTCAGGAAATGAAGCAAAAGGCCGAAGAATCAAAAGCAAAATTAGATGCAACCCTTTTAACTGTTGAAGGTGCCGGAGGGGATATTAAACTCACCATTACCGGGAACAGAGAAATTAAGACACTTCACATTGCACCTGGCTTGCAACATACCTCAAATGAGGAGTTAACGGAGCAATTGTTGGTAACCTTAAATAAGGCCATTGAAAAAGCCAACGCGGTCAATGAAGAAGAGATGAAAAAAGCGGCATCGGGAATTTTACCGGGACTAATGTGAGAATGGAGCGAAACATCCTGGTTAATTGATGCTTCGCCCCATCATATCACAATGGCTGAGTCTCCTTAAAAATAAAGCTTGTTAAATGCGAATGCCTATGACCAATACATCATCAGTTTGATCATTATCTTGTTTCCAGTTATTGAAGGCATATTCCAAAAACCCCTCTTGTTCATCCATTGGCAGTTCGGCCGCAGTTAATAAAAGATCTTTGAAATTCCGCTTGTTGAATTTCTTGTTGTTCTCGCCACCAAACTGATCTGCATAGCCATCTGAGAACAGGAATAGTTCATCTTCTTCCTGCAACATCAGCACCTGTTCTTCAAAGATCTTTTCTATATCATTGAAGAAACCAAGTGGATATTTGTTGGCCTTTAACTCAATAAGTGTATTCCCCCGCACAACAATGGCAGACCTGAATGCTCCTGCATAATGCAACCTCTTTGTTTTTTTATGAATACAAGCTATACCCACGTCCATACCATCATTGCTGATCTCGTCGTTGTATGAGTTGATGCTCTTGAAAAGTTCTTTATCAAGTTCATACAGGATCTGTGACGGCGCTCGTAGTTTTTTATTCAACAGAACTTCTTTAATGATGGAATTGGCCACCATGCTCATCATAGCCCCAGGCACACCATGTCCTGTGCAATCCACCGCAATAACATATTTGAATGTGTCATCTTCATGAAAGAAATAGTAATCGCCGCTGACAATATCCTTTGGTTTATACATCACAAAATGTTTCGGAAATATCTTTGAGATATAGTCGTCAGACTGAAGGATGTTCTCTTGTATCCTTTGAGCATAACGTATACTCGAAGTGATCTCCTTGTTCTGTTCATGCAATTGTGTGTTCATGTCAAGAAGCTCTTTCTCTTTTTGCTTCTTTTCAGTGATGTCAATGCCAATGCCAACCAACGATGATTCGTTAAGGTACGACACATTCCACCTGAACCATTTCTTTTGACCATTGGCTGTTTTTAATAAATGTTCAAATACCTGAACTGAGTTATTCTTTTGATCGAAAAGCCTCATTAAACGTATTTTCACCTCTTCTCCTTCAGGTTTACTGAACCGTGTATTGATCCACCACTTGTCGCCAAGCAACTCATTAGGTTCGTAACCCAAAATACTTTGTGCAGATCTGCTCACATAGTCTATTTGTCCGTTGTTGTTCAAAACAACGATCAGGGTGTTGAGTTTGTCGAGGATCAGGTCCTGTAAATCCAATGTTTCCATTGTGTATGTTTTTTGATTAAGAAATTAAGAGGAAAATTAAAATACAATAAAGGGCACAGTTAACGATTACCAGCAAATTCGGTACATCGTTGTAAATCGATTACGATTAAAATAAATAATATGTGCGTTGTATTTCAAGACGAACAAATGTAGGTATTTTTTTGAAAGCAAAAAGAACCCAAGAAAAAATTTACAATTTATTCATGTTCAGCTGTCACTGATATTTCAACATGAGCACCTTTAGGCAGGGCTGAAACCCCTATGGTTTCTCGTGCCGGAGGGTTATTAGGGAAATAGGTCTTGTAGACCTCATTGATCTGCTGAAATTTTTTAAGGTCTGTGGTGTAAATGGTTGATTTCACAACATCATGCATTTTATATCCGGCAGCTTCAATAATGGCCTTTATGTTTTCCATTACCTGTTTGCATTCTGTTTCAATTGTGGTGCTATCAAGTTTGCCATCCGGTGTTAAACCTATCTGGCCCGACACAAACAACATGTCTTCTGTTTTTATAGCCTGACTGTAAGGACCAATTGGCGCTGGGGCACCTTTGGTCAATACTACTTCATGTTTGCTCTTGGTCACAAAAGCAACAAGCATTACCGAAAGGCAAATGATCAGTCCGATATTCTGAGTTTTATTTTCCAATTGGCGGTGGTGCTGTTGAAATATCTGTCAACCCCTTCACTAACAGATCAAGGTCATACATGCTGGTATACACATTTGGTGTAACGCGGATGCCGTTGATCTTTTCAAGTATGATGGAGGTAGTGTGTATCTTTTGTTTCTCGTACAATTTTGCTTCAATGTCATTGGCTTTCCAGTTCTCGAAACCAATGTTGCCAATAGCGCATGAATACTGAGGTTTCATAGAGGTGCAAACAACAGCACCTTTTAGTTTTATGGCTTTCTCTAACCAGTAATTCTTCAAATATCTTAATCTCGCTTCCTTACGTTTGATGCCAATAACATTATGAAAATCAACAGCAGCACCTATGGCCATTTCAGCAGCCATATTGCGTGTTCCCAAATTCTCGAATTTACGGATGTCATCTCCATCCGGATTAGGCGCAGAAAGCAAGGCCCACACCTTTTTTATCTTTTCTTTTTTAATGTATAGCAAGCCGCTTCCTAAAGGTGCTCCCAACCACTTGTGCAAAGAGGTGGCAAGGTAATCTGCACCTGTATCCAACAATTTAAAATCTATTTGCGCAAATGAATGTGCTGCATCTACGATCACTTCGCATCCTTTGGCGTGTGCCATATCTGCAATGGCTTTTACAGGTACAAGATTACCACTCCAGTTGATCATGTGAGTTACATGAACGATCTTGGTTTTTGAGGTAATGGCTTTGGCATACAGGTCAACGATCGTTTTGTCATCTTCGGTAGGCTGAGGTATGTCTATCCAAACCAATTTGATGCCATCACGTTTTTCACGTTGTTTCCAGGCGTTCATCATGTTTGGGTAATCGTATTTGCTAAGTACTACTTCGTCACCCGGTTTCAGATCCAAGCCAAAGATCACAGTATTTAAACCCTCTGTTGCATTACGATTGATGCAGATCTCATCAGCGGAAACCCCGGCGATATCTGCCAGTTTTAAGCGTAAGCCTTCGCGGCCTTGATCCAGGATACGCCACATATAATACGATGGCGCTTCATTGCAATATTGGTAAAAACGGATATGCGCGTCTTGCACCACTTTAGGCTGCGGACTCACACCGCCATTATTAAAATTGATCACGTTAGGTGACACGGTGTAGCTTTCACGCACCCAGCCCCAAAAATCCTCATCGGTTGCTGCGGCTTCGGCGCTTAGTTTTTCCACACGGTTCACCTGACTTTCCAGTTCAGCAGCAAACACCTTGTTCACTGAGGCAAGTAAGCTCATGCTGCCAACAGCACCACCGGAGGCCAATAAGAATTTTCGACGGTCCATACGTTCTAAATTTTATTAAATATAGAAATATTCCCGAAAATAAAAAACCCCCGAATAAGCGTTAGCAGCCATGTTCGGGGGTTAAAATTACAACGATGAGTTTACATGCCTATATATTTGAATAATTCCTGGCGCGTGATCTCATTCTCGAATTTTCCGCCATAGAAAGAAGTAACTGTAGCCGAGTTGTTATCCTGCACCCCGCGTGATGAAACACACAAGTGCTTGGCATCAATGATCACAGCAACATCATCTGTTTGCAGAACCTTTTGGAGTTCCTTTGCAATTTGCATGGTCATACGTTCTTGTACTTGCGGACGTTTACCAAAATACTGCACAATGCGGTTGAGTTTGCTTAAGCCAATAACTTTGCCATTAGAAATATAAGCTACATGAGCTTTACCAAAGATTGGTACAAAATGGTGTTCACAGTTGCTGTAGAAAGTAATATCCTTCTCAACCAACATCTGATCGTACTTGTATTTGTTGTCGAACAATGCAATCTTTGGCTTGTTTGCCGGATCAAGACCATTAAAGATCTCTTGAACATACATTTTGGCCACGCGCTTAGGTGTGCCTTTTAAACTGTCGTCGTTAAGATCCAATCCCAAAGTTTCCATGATGGCGCGGAAATGATGTTCGATCTTGGCCATTTTCTCATCTTCGCTCATGCCAAATGCATCAGGACGCAAAGGTGTTTCCACACCTGTATGGGCATGTTCGTCACCGATCTCTTCTTCCGAAAGGTGGCTCAGACTTATTTTTTCATCCTTAAGCAGGGAATTCAACAAAATTTCTTTCTGTTTCATATAAGGTGATCTTTAGTTCATAACGGCTATCAATTTTTTCACGCAGAATAGTGTAGATAACCATAACAATATTCTCGGCGGTTGGGTTCAAATTCTTGAACTCAGCCACATCCAAATTCAGGTTCTTGTGATCAAAACGATCTACCACATGTTTTTTGATCAGATCGCTCAACACTTTCATGTCGTAAACATATCCTGTTTTTGGGTCTATTTCTCCAACCAGCTTCACGATCAGTTCATAATTGTGTCCGTGATAGTTGGGGTAGTTGCATTTACCAAACACCATTGCATTTTCTGCATCGCTCAGTTCAGCGTTGTGCAAACGATGTGCAGCATTGAAATGCTCTTTGCGATAAACAGCAACTTTATTCATTTTCATTTTTATTTAATCAGGATCAGTTGGTTAGGCTTATCGTGATTACGCTTTTGAAGCACTGCGCCGGAAGTTTGCCGGTCAAGTGGCTTCGTTTTAAGGATACAAACAAAGGGAAAGACCTATTGTTTAAACTTAGAGTAAAATTAATGAAATTATTTCTACCAGCAAAAAGTGGCGTTTTCTGATGTTAAGCCATAAAGACACAAAGAAAACTTAAGTTTATACGCGAACTTAACCTATACTTTGTGCCTCCGCTGAAGCGGAGTGGGAATAAAACACACTATTTCCCGTAATATTCCACGCCAATGCGCGGTGTTTCATATAGTTTAATGCAGTGAAGTTTCACATTTTTTGGAAGATGCGGCTCCAGTTGTTCCCAGATTGCAATCGCAACATTCTCTGTACTTGGCAATTTGTCCTTGAGGAACGGCACATCTAAATTCAGATTCTTATGATCCAATTGTTCTGTAATATGAAGTGTGATCAGTTCGCTTAATAATTTGGCATCCATAATGAAGCCCGTTTCCGGATCAATTTCTCCCTTCACAGTAACCATTAATTCATAATTGTGTCCGTGCCAATTCTCATTAGCACATTTGCCAAAAACGTCATCATTCTTTTCTTTGCTCCAGTTTGGGTTGTATAACTTATGTGCTGCGTTAAAGTGTTCGTGTCGTGTTAAATAAACCATGGCACAAATATAGTGAGAGATGCAGAATAATTCACCAGTCATTCATCTGTTTGATGTCAGGAATATTGAGTAACTTCGCTACATGCCACATGTGTTAGTTGTATCAGCTACTTCGTTTGAAATTCAACCTTTGTTGGAAGCCTATTCTATTGTGCCAACGGGGCCGGGCGTTTATGAAACATACATCAATGAGCGCGATCGTCTATCTGTACTTATTACTGGCGTAGGGATGGTAAACACAGCCTACCAACTTGGCCGATTAACAGAACATTATTATGACCATGTGATCAATGCAGGCGTATGCGGTTCGTTCAAGGACCAATATGCCATCGGAGATGTGGTTAGGGTGTTCAGGGATGAGTTGTGTGAGATGGGTGCAGAAGATGGGGAACACTTCATTCGTTTTTCAGAGATGGGTTTGGGCGGTGCAAACAGCTACGCAGAGATATGGGCCACAAACACACCTTCAGTAATTGGATTACAGAGAGTTGTTGGAATAACGGTGAACACCGTGCATGGCAGCGAAGCAAGTATAGAAAAAGTGAAACAACAGTTCAAGCCTGATGTGGAGAGCATGGAGGGTGCAGCTTTTTTTGCAGGGTGTCAGCGTTTCAGAGAATACGTACAGATCAGAGCTATATCGAACAAAGTTGAGAAACGCGATAAAAGCAAATGGAATATGCCATTGGCTATTACTAACCTGAATCAACGAGTGTTACAGATCCTTGAAGAGTTGTTCAATGAAGATTGAAATTGGATATTCCCCTTGTCCGAACGACTGTTTTATTTTTGATGCTCTGGTGCATGGAAAAATAAACACAGGGAACTACGAGTTCATTCCTGTTTTGGAGGACGTGGAAACACTTAACCAATGGGCCATGCAAGGCAAGTTGCCTGTCACAAAACTTAGTTACCATGCTTTTGCATATGTGTTGGATATATATGCCTTGTTACGCAGCGGCAGCGCATTAGGGTTTAATTGTGGACCATTGCTTATTTCGAAGAACGAATTCAAGGACCCGCTTAAGGAAATACAAAGCATCGCCATTCCTGGTAAATTGACAACAGCAAATTTCTTATTGAGCATTGCTTACCCCACTCTTCAGAATAAAAAGGTTATGTTATTCAGTGATATTGAAGAGGCTGTTCTGAGTGGAGAAGTTGACGCGGGATTGATCATACATGAGAACCGCTTCACATATGAACAAAAGGGATTAAAGAAAGTGCGCGATCTTGGAGAGTATTGGGATGGTCTCATACATGCCCCCATTCCATTGGGTGGCATAGTGGCATCACGTCAGTTGCCTTCACAAGTGAGAAGCGAGATCAGTGACCTGATCAAAAGAAGTGTTCAATATGCCTTTGAGAATCCAGAAAGTTCAATGCCATATGTGCGGGCTCATGCACAAGAGATGAGTGAGGAGGTAATGAAAAAGCATATTCAATTATATGTGAATGAGTTTTCTGTTGACTTGGGAGAAACCGGTATTCACGCGGTGGAGTTGTTGTTCAGTAAAGCTAAACAGGTTGGATTGATTACTCAGAGCAATTTACCTTTATTTTAATGGATTGAAAGTTGCGTTGCAAACGCACTTCTCAAACATCCTCGTTTCCACTTGCGCTCAAACGAGGATGAGATCATGGCTTTGAAAATAAATTGCTCGTCCTTGTTTGTAACAAGGACGGGTGAGGAAGGCGTTTATAACGCCTATTGTTGAACAATGCATACCAATTCTTTTCTATCAGAATAGTCAACCGCACTGCTAAATAAGTAATCTTCAGGATTTATCACAATCATTTGACGGACCGGGTTTTGATGAATGTAATTAATTCTTTGACGGATCATTTCGCTATTAACAAGGCATACGGCATGATTACCGTCTTGCCAAACTTTATGATATTTTGCACGCCCGCTTCTTCTGGCCTCAAAGGAGAACTTATCTAGCAACCAATCTTTGCGACTCTCTCCAACTTCATGAATCAATGAAACAATTTGTTTCGATGTATATTTTTTAAAGTCGCGAAGGATATGTGATAATACAAATCCTTCCTTGGCCCTTATAACCATATGTAAATGGTTGCTCATTAAGACCCAAGCGAAGACCTCAAGACCTTTTTCAGTTATGCAATAGTTCAATGAGTTTGTTATGAGAAGTTTATAGTCTTTTCTTGTAAAAACGTCGATCCATTCTATAACCGTAAGGGTCACAAAATAAGGTTCATGTTGATCATATATTATGTATCTATCTCCGCTCATAAAGTAGTTTGTTTCATGGATCTTTGTATAGCTATTCTATAACATACTCGTTTTAGCGAAAGCGAAAACGAGTGTTTTTAGTAATTGATAGTTACATCAATTGTGTCCTTTGTTCTGCCCGTAACTGACATGCTATCCTTTTTATTGTCAAATAGCCATGTCACCGTGTTTTTTCCCGGATAGGCCTTTTCAATAAAACAGGTGTCTTGTTTGCCTCTCAATAAAATTTGATGTGAGTTTTGCGAACTGATCTTATAATCAATGATCAAAAGGTTGTGATTGTTCTTTTCACCACTCGACTTAATTTTGAATCTGTAGTAACAAGGCTTGCTTAAATAGATCACAGTTTGCATCTGGCCATACGCCTCATCAAGATACCCCTCCTTTGTGACTATAAGAGATTCAAATTCATCATATTCACTGGTAGTATGGCAGACCCCACCTTTTTCATTTGTGGTGAGGTAATTTCCCCACGTGCCATAGGAATTATTTACATAGTATTTGATTTCAGCGTTCGGTATTTCTTTCCCGGTTTCGCGGTCGTATACCTGAAAGCATAACTTGTCATCAGAAGTTGTCTTTTCGGGAATGTAATTTGTTTTGCCACAGCTGATAGCAATAAAACAGCTGATGAGACTAATTGAATGCATGATCGTTTTCATAGTGTTTAATTATGACACAAAGTTGAGGTATTGTCTTCCCTAGTAAAAACGGTTAAACGCCAGCCCCATAGACTGATTCGCGGATTTTGAAAAAGAGAGTGGTGGACATGACAAGGACCGGAAGAGACTTTTAAAA
>DAISHL010000038.1:0-11266 GCA_036822555.1 Bacteroidota bacterium
GTTTCTATCTATCTCTCGTTTTTCACTCACCTGAAACTGCTGTGAGAAAACCCCTAAATCAAGAAAAGCCAGAACCAAATGGGGATTTATATGTTTTATTTCAAGCAATTTGCTGATTTTTTGAGTATTACAAACTTATAACTTATCTTTGTAACTTAATTAAAATTTAAAAAACATATAAAAAAATGAGCACCGCAACTAAAAAATTTGTGAAGTATAAGGTTAAAGATATCTCATTGGCAGAATGGGGTCGTAAAGAAATTAAATTGGCAGAAGAAGAAATGCCAGGATTGATGGCCCTACGTGCAGAATACGGACCAAGCAAGCCACTGAAGGGTGCGCGTATTGCAGGTTGTTTGCACATGACCATTCAAACAGCTGTTTTAATTGAGACATTGGTTGAATTAGGTGCTGAAGTTACCTGGAGTTCATGTAATATTTTCTCAACACAAGACCATGCTGCTGCTGCTATTGCTGCTGCAGGTATTTCTGTATATGCCTGGAAAGGTATGAATGCTGAAGAATTCGACTGGTGTATTGAGCAAACCTTGTTCTTTGGTGAAGAGCAAAAACCATTGAACATGATCTTGGATGATGGCGGTGACCTTACAAATATGGTATTCGATAAATACCCTGAGTTAGCTGCAGGAATCCGTGGTCTTTCTGAAGAAACCACAACCGGTGTTCACCGCTTGTACGAGCGTATGAAAAATGGTACTTTATTGTTACCTGCCATTAACATCAACGATTCTGTTACAAAATCTAAATTCGATAACAAATACGGATGCCGTGAAGCATTGGTGGATGCGATCCGTCGTGCTACTGACATCATGCTTGCCGGTAAGGTGGCTGTTGTTGCGGGTTACGGAGATGTTGGAAAAGGTTCAGCACAATCACTTTCATCTCAAGGTGTTCGTGTGATAGTTACTGAAATTGATCCGATCTGTGCTTTACAAGCTGCAATGGATGGATATCAGGTAATGAAAATGGATAACGCAGTGAAGATCGCTGATATCATTGTAACTGCTACCGGTAACAAAGATATCGTTGTAGGACGTCACTTCGAATCTATGAAACATGGTGCTATCGTTTGTAACATCGGACACTTTGATACAGAGATCGACATGGCATGGTTGAACAAGACCTATGGTAACACCAAAGATGTGATCAAGCCACAAGTTGATAAATATACCATCAAAGGAAAAGACATCATTGTTCTGGCAGAAGGTCGTTTAGTGAATCTTGGTTGCGCTACTGGTCACCCAAGTTTTGTAATGAGTAACTCATTTACAAACCAAACATTGGCGCAATTAGAACTTTGGACCAACACTACTGCTTACGAAAAGAAAGTGTATGTATTACCTAAGCACTTAGATGAAAAAGTTGCTCGCTTACACTTAGGCAAGATCGGCGTTGAATTGGATGTATTAAACAAAGATCAGGCTGATTATATTGGAGTTAAAGTTGAGGGTCCTTATAAGAACGACGCTTACAGATATTAATAATATCCTACAGCATATTATAAAACCCCCGCTTTTGCGGGGGTTTTTTCGTTTTATGGAAATTGATGGTTGCATGCATCTTAATACTAAACGAAACCCATGAAAGAGCAAACCATAAAACTAAACATTGAGAATCCCTGCCATGAGAACTGGGATAATATGCTTGAAGAAGAAAAAGGGAAATTCTGCCAGGCATGTCAAAAGTCGGTTGTCGACTTCTCCAGAATGACCAATGAACAGATCATTGATTTTATAAATAGCACCAACGAAAAGATCTGTGGCAGAATTGCAAAACATCAATTAAACGTGCCAATTAGCAATTACCGCAACGTTAAAACTCCATTTTTCAACCGTTATGTTGCTGGCTTTGTGTTGGCGTTGGGACTGTATTATCCTGCCACTTCACAGAACACCAAACCTGCGAATGAAAAGGTTCAGACCATGGGCGAAATTAGTGTTCGCAACAAGCCTGCCCTTAATAAACCATTGCTGATAAGGGGCAGACTGATCCACGAAAAAACCAAAAAACCAATTGCAGGCGCACTGGTAACGATTGCCGGAAGTGATAAAACTACTACAAGTGATAAGCAAGGGAATTATTCGATATATGTACCCGTTGAATTTCAGAACGAATCACTTGAATTGGTGATCACTAAGGCAGGATATGAAACAGTTTATGTAAATTCGATCGATCGTACCAAAACAGAAGTGAATATTGTTTCAAAGATGACTGAGGAGATGGAACACCTCAAAGGTGACATCATGATCATGGGAAAGATAGCGCCGTCGAATGAGTAACCTACTTGCCAGCGTACTTCTTTCTTCTGTAATAATACTGAAGCACGCCGAAACCAATGATGAGTAAAGCCGGTAAGGCAACATTGGTCATTTGCCACTTTGTTCTTTGTGTATCGGTCTTCTTTTTGTCGAGCAGGCGGAGTTTAACTTCACGCGATCTCAACTGAAGTAAGCCTTTGTCGTCCAACAGATAATTCACGCAATTCAACAGGAATGTTTTGTTGGCAAAGGTTCTTTGAGTATACTTATCATAGCCCAATGGCATCACACTGTTTGTTTTGTATTGAATATCGTTGATCGCCAGATCTCCATCAGCTACTACGATCATCTTTGTTGGCTTTCCATGGTCAACATACTTAAAGGTTGGATCATTCAATAGCACAGCAGGCAAACGGTTCTCTACAACACTGTTGAACTCACCTTCAAGCAGAACTGCAACCGGCTGATAGCTGTTCCTGAACTGCACTTCCTTTGGCCGTTGCATGGCAAGTGCCAGAGAAATTCGTGCCGGTGTAGGTTGAGTTTTTGTATACTTAGACGTATGCAACAAGATTGTCTTTTTAATGCCCGTTGCCCTCACAGTATCAATGGTACTCACATAATCCATTTTTATAAGATCAAGATTCTTTACGATCGGATGGTCGCCGTCAGGAAGCACAAGCACGCTGTATAACCATGGGAACATTTTGAAATCAGGCTCTCCCTTCTTAAACCCTACATTCATTGGGATCGCTCCACTCTGAAGATCCTGCACAAGAACAGGATTCAAACGAACGCCATACTTAAAGAGCATATCCTCGATGTTGTATTGCTGGCCAAACCCTAGAGAGAATCCCTTCTGACGCAATGTGTCCATATCCACATACACAGGATCCACCAGCCATAGAACCTTTCCACCATTCATGATGTACTGATCTATGATGAATTTGTCCTTATCCGTGAACGCTGAGTCTGGCTGTGTGATCACGATGGCATCTGCATCTTTCAATGCAGCAAGTTTTCCATTGATCTGAATGCGATTCACGGTATAATACTCAGATAAAGAGCGCATGAAATCGTATTGCTGCAATGTATCCGCTTCACCATGCCCCTCAATGAAACTAACTTCCTGTGAGCGCGATTGTTTCAGTTTACGAATAACATTCGTGAGTCCGTACTCAAGTTCCTGTACACTGTTATTGATGGATTCATCTTCCGGCTTACCCATTTGTCTTTTATAGATCTGCCAAACGGTCTCTTTATTCTTGAACGAAACCAATGCCCCTGGCCAGATCCAGCCCTGTGACGTTTTTTCTTTTCCCGACTGAATGATCTGCTCAGGCACGATTCCTTTTTCGTATAACTGCCTTTCTATATTGGTAGCCTCATCCTTTGTTGTTCCCTCATACAAATTGATGAACTCATATTCCAGATTCCCGTTGGAGTATGCCCTGAACTCGTCCAGGATCTCCTTTGCCTCATTCTTCAAACGTGCAAAACCGGGTTTAAAATCTCCTTGCAGATATACCTTTAAGAAAACAACATCGTCTAATTCACCCAGCAATGTGCGTGTTGATTCGGCCAGGGTGTATCTTTTTTCAGAAGTTAGGTCAAAGCGCTTGAAATAGAAAGATCCCATGAAATTGAACAGGATCACAATGACCAACAATGAAATGAGGGTCAGAATATCCTTGCGTTTATTTCTTGAGGTTGTTTTCATTCAATTACCACTTTCTGCTTTCCAATACCAATCTTGTAAGTAAATTAAATATGGCTATGGCGCTTATAAAATAAAGCACATCACGTGTATCAACCACGCCTCTGCTCATGCTCACATAATGATCATTAATACCAAGGGACTTGATCAATGCTGATGATTTTGCGAACATGCCACTCTGTGAAATGAAATCAAAACCTATATAGCAAAAGAAACACAATAACAAGGCAATGATAAAAGCGATCACTTGATTCTCAGAGATTGCGGAAGCAAAAATCCCTATGGCAACAAAGCCCGCACCCAGGAACAATAAACCAATGTATGACCCCCACATACCGCCGGTATCTATATTTCCCTTTGGATAGCCGAGCACATGTACAGAATAGTAATAGATCAATGTTGGTAAAAGCGATATCACAACAAGTGTGAATCCTGCGAAATATTTTGCGAGTACTATCTGAAGGTCTGTGAGCGGCCTTGTAAGCAACAATTCAATGGTGCCGGTTTTCTTTTCTTCCGAGAAACTGCGCATGGTAATGGCAGGAATAAGAAAGAGGTATACCCATGGGGCAATGGAGAACAAAGGATCGATGTTGGCGAAATTATTATCTAAAATATTTGCTCCTCCAGCCTCTGTGGGAATGATCCAAAGAAAGGTGCCCAACATGGTAATGAACACGCCAATGGCAATATAACCGATCAATGAACTTAAAAAACTTCGTATTTCCTTGATATATAAAGTGAACATTCCGATACAAAAATAAGAGTTAATTCAGTTCAGGTTAACCATTTAGTTTTTTTTAGAAATTACTTACAAACATCTCTTTATTCATCATCAGGCATTGGGGCCTCCTCTGATGCCACTTGATTATCAAGAATCTCATAGATCCTGTATGTTTGGTAAGCTGTTTTGTTGAGCTGATTGCTTAATACTACAATGGTAACTTTATCTTTTAACCGCCTGTGGAATGCCGTTCTGTATCCATGCCACCATCCGTTATGGAACACTTCTTTCTTTACGCTGTCACGATGGTCCTTTAACCTCCAACCCAATCCGTAGTTGTTCGCCCTTTGTTCAGGACTATAAGCAGTGTAGGCCATGTTTTGTGTTTCTTCCGATAGGATCTTATTCTGATACATGGCTTCACTGAACAGATAAAGATCATATGGCGTGGAAAAAACGCTTTTATCACCCAGTACATAGTCGCTTCCATCAATATCTTCAGGCTTCCATTTTAAATTATAGGAACGCGCAATACGCGAAGAGTCGATCTCGTTTATGGTGCAAGTATGTCTCATTCCTAAAGGCTTGAAAAGTTCGTTCTGCAGGAAATCTTCGTAGGGAGTGGCTGTCACCTTCTCTACCAAAAGAGCCAGCAAAGCATAATTGGTGTTGCAGTAATTGAATCGCTTATTAGGCTTCAGATAAGGAGCCGGCGCTTTGAAACTCAGTAGATTTTTCATAGCCAGGTTTATGTAGATTCCTTATTTCTTTCCTATCTCGTCTATCTAAAAATAAATGTAATTGGGCAATCCAGAGCGGTGATTGAGCAATTGTTTGATGGTGATGCCGTTGTAATTGAATTCAGGAAAATAGGTCTGGAAAGGAAGATTGATATCGATCAATTTGCGCTCATGCAACATCAAAATAGCAGTTGCAGTGATCACCTTTGATACAGAGGCCAACTGAAACATGGTAGAGTCTGTCAAGGGGATCCTACCTTCCTTATAGGCCACCCCGTAACTCTTCTGGATCAATATCTTTCCATCCCTTGCGATAAGCACACTGCCATTGAAATTATTATCCTTGTTCCAACGTGTGAACATTGAATCAAGCCTTTCCTTTACGCGTGCATCTTTATCCACCTTTACTTCTTTCAGTTCAGGTTTCTCCACTTTTTTGCCGAATGGCAGAACGGAGTTATCACTGCCACAACTGATAACCGTAAATAAAAATATTCCTATGAATGCTCCTTTTTTCAATGCTTTAAATCTAAGTTCTATTATACCACATGTTAAGATTTTCACTTTTTACATCTTATTATTCTTCGTACTCCTTATCGTAATCAAGTTCATTTCCCCAAAAATTCATTTGCTTCATTATCAAGTTCTTGCGCCCTTGCACATAAGGACCAGCCGGATTTGCCACATACTTTCTTGGATTTGGCAAAATGGCCGCAATAGCTGCCGCCTCATCCTTACTTAACTTCTTGGCCGATTTCTTGAACCAGAATTGAGAGGCTGCCTCTGCACCATAAATACCATCACCCATTTCAATGCTGTTCAAATAAACCTCCATGATGCGCTCTTTACTCCAAAACAATTCTATCAAAAAAGTAAAATACGCTTCAAACCCTTTTCGCAGGTAACTTCTCCCCTGCCATAAAAACACATTCTTTGCCGTTTGCTGTGTAATGGTGCTGCCACCTCTGATGCGCTTTACCTTTTTATTCTGCTTCATGGCCTTTTGAATGGCGCCCCAATCGAAACCACTGTGTTTTAAATAATTCTGATCCTCGCTGCATACCACTGCCAATTGCAAACGCTCATGGATCTCTTCAAGTGGCACCCAGTCATGCTTTAGCCGCATATCTTTCCCATCTGATTTTTGTTCAATGCATCTCACGATCATCAGCGGTGTTACAGGAACAGGCACAAAACGGAATAGGATCACTGAAAGAATGGACACTACTAAAAACCAGAGGATCAGTTTTAAGATAAAGCGGCCTATTTTAAAGAGAAATACCATGCAGGAAAGCAAATCTAATTCGTAATTTTGTGTTTTAATACCCTGTTACTCTTAATCAATTAACCATCGATTTTTAATATCATGTCAAAAAAAATCTCCCTGCTTTTCATAACCGTGCTCATAGCCTTTGGCGGCTTTTATTTATATACAAAATACAAGGTGCCACCAAAAATAGATCTGAGCAAATTAAGTGTAACCACCTTGAACGGAGAGGCCTTTGACCTTAACAGCCTCAAAGGAAAAAAAACGATCCTCAGTTATGGAGCCTCATGGTGCCCAAATTGCATCAATGAAATGAATGCCATGGCTAAGATATGGGACACAGAACTTAAGGATGTTCAAATAGTGATCGTTGATGACGAACCCCTGGAAAGAGTGATCCAATTCAAGGAACGCAAGAATTATCCTTTTCTTTTCCTGAAACTCAACAGCAGTTTCCCAGAAATTGGCATCAATTCAATACCGGTGACCTATTTCTTTGACGCCAATATGGTCCTTAAAAAAGAAGAAGTTGGAGAGATCGACTGGGATGATGCAAGTACACGTGAGCACTATAAACAACTCATGAACTAATCAACAGCGCTCTATCAATAAGATTCTATCTCAGCACTTTTAAAGCATGTGCATTTGAACTAATTTCAGTTCAATGAACGGAACCTTGTTTATTGTACCTACACCCGTTGGTAACCTTGAGGACATGACCTTTAGGGCCATAGCCACGCTTAAATCATGTGACCTTATTTTGGCTGAGGACACAAGAACGAGTTCGGTCTTGCTCAAACATTTTCAAATTGAAAAACCTCTCCGCTCTTACCATCAGCATAACGAACACAAGATCGTTGAAGAACTTTCAGAACAAATAGGCCAGGGAAAATCCATTGCACTGATCTCAGACGCTGGAACACCCGGCATAAGCGATCCCGGATTTTTACTGATCAGGGAATGCGTGAATAGAAACATACGTGTGATCACACTTCCCGGTGCTACAGCCTTTGTACCTGCGCTGGTGAGCAGCGGCTTTCCATGCGACACCTTTACCTTTTATGGCTTTTTACCGCAAAAAAAGGGCAGGCAAACCAAACTAAAGTTACTGGCGCAAGAATCGAAAACCTTTATTATGTACGAATCTCCATTCCGCTTGTTAAAACTACTGGAGGAATTAAAGGAGCACGTTGGACCTGAGCGCAGAATATGTGTTTCAAGGGAAATCAGCAAACTTTATGAAGAACACCAACGAGGAACAGCTGATGAATTGCTAAAGCATTTTACCGCTAAACCTGTGAAAGGCGAAATTGTGGTTATAGTGGAAGGCTCAAACCAACGTTTAAAAGCAGAGGATGAAGAAGAAAAGGATTGAAAATATCGGATTACCTCCGGGAAGCTTGGTTTACACTGGTAAATCAACCACTGAGCGTGTGAAGATTACTCTTATCGAATACAACGAACAGGGGTTCTTTGAGCAGGAGTATTACGATCTATCTGATTGCTTGGGTCACGTAAAGAAAGATATGGTGAAATGGATCAATGTGGATGGAGTACACAGGGTTGACCTCATTGAAGCGATCGGAAAAAAATACGACATACATCCATTAACCCTTGAAGATATTGTACATGTTGATCAAAGACCAAAATTTGAAGAATACGAGAACTATGTACTTGGCATCATGAAAATGATCTCCTTCACCGATAAGGTTGAAGCGGAGCAGTTATCCATACTCTTGTTCGAGAACACGGTCATCTCTTTTCAGGAACCTTCAAGTGGTGACGCTTTCGAAATCATCAGAACACGATTACGGCAGGGCAAAGGAAGGGTAAGAAAACTTGGTGCTGATTATCTGTTTTATGCTTTGATGTATGCGGTGGGCGATTGCTATTTTCATGCCATTGAAAAGATCGGGGATCAGGTAGAGGAAGTTGAAGAAGAGATAATGAACTACACCCACAAGAGTTCATTAAAGAAATTATATGAACTTAAGCGCGAACTCATTTACCTGAGAAAACAAATTTGGCCGATGCGTGATATGATCAGCAACATGAAGCGTTCAGAGGTGTCATTGATCACAGAAAACACACAGATATTCTTAAGAGATTTACAGGATCATTCCATCAGGATCATTGATACCATTGAAACCTACCGCGATCTGTTAAGCGGGATCATGGATATTCATTTAAGCAATACTTCCAATAAAATGAATGAGGTTATGAAAGTGCTCACCATCATGTCGAGCATTTTTATTCCAGTTACATTTGTTGCAGGTGTGTATGGAATGAACTTTGACTTTATGCCTGAACTGCGATCACCATACGGCTATATAAGTGTTTGGATAGTAATGATCGCGATCATGCTCGGGCAGATCATATACTTCAAAAAGAAAAAATGGATGTAGATCTACAGCAAGGCAAATGTGCCTTTTAGTTGCGTGTACTCGCCTCTCGAATTCTTATACTCTATCAAATACACATACACATCGTTGGGAGCGCCGTTACCATCCCATCCTACTGTATCATCGTTGGTCTCAAACAACAAATTTCCCCAACGGTTATAGATCTTTAAATTGTAATCACTTTTGTCAACAAAGTGTGTCACTGGTTTCCAAACCTTGTTCACTCCTTTTGGCGCAAAGGCTGTAGGTATAAATACATCTGCTTCCATGTAGGTAATGGCTGCGTTGGAATTGGCGGTTTCCATGAGTCCATATGTGTTCCCAATTCCCTCAATGGCCGTGACCATATACTCAATCTTTGATCCCATAGGGGCGATCTCTTCTATATTATCCGTGTATTCACTTGCTCCGCCACTGGTGTAAGCAATTGGATTTGTTCCTTTGCTCCCATTCACTATGCGGTAAATGCTGTATCCTGCCAAACCTCCACTAAATCCTGAATAGTTGTTCCATGAAAGTTTCCTATGAAACATGTAATTCTTGTCGTTGCTGACCTTTAATAACACCGAAAGCACTGTATTGCTCTGGGTTCTGTCGTTACCACAACTATCCTTAGCAACAGCTTTATAATAGTAACTTTGTTTGTTTGCTTCCACATCTCCATCATCATAGGTATAGTTGCCTGCTGCAGTTGAAGCCACAAACGCGATCTTTGTAAAATTATTTCCATCGTTGCTTCGGTAAACATCAAAACCATTGCCTAGCTTCACAGAATCAACAAACAAACGCAATTGGATCTTTGAATCTGACAGAACGGTTGCTGTTCTGATATAAATGAAATCAGGTGCTATGGTTTGATCGGTAAAAAAATTTACGCGGTTAGATGAAGAAGTGATGGTCTTTGGACCATTAATTACCCTTACAAAATAGGAGACATTCTTTGAGGGATCAACTCCTGTATGCACAAAACTCGTTTGGGTGGTCTTTCCCACCATCTGGTACGCAGAGCCATTGACCGAATAATAGATCCTGTATTCCAATACCCCTCCCTTTAAATTCAAATAAGGATTCCAGTTCAGTGTGGTCTCATATTTACACCTGTCGTAACTTGTTTGCAGGAACATTGTTTCATGTGAATTATTGAGCAATCCCACATTGCCACAACTATCAAACGGGGCCACAATAAACACTACCGATGAACCCGTAGCGGCTGATGTTGTGAACGTATACACCGTGCTGTTCTTTCCCGGCACCGAATCGATCTTTGTATTGATGCTATTGATGACCTGATAGATATAATAACCAGAGCAATCTCCTGAAACTGAGGAAGGATAACCAACAACGGTTTGACCATTAGGCATAACGCTCACCGAGTCAATATCTACGCGTGTAGGTCCGAATTTGTCACTGTAAACCCCTCCGTTCTTGTTTGAAACGGATTGGCAGCCGCTTTGATCGGCAAGTGTGATCAGATAGTTATAAGGAGCTGTGCATACCGTAATAGTATCATTATAAGACAAGGACGATGTACTCAAAATGTTCGACCAGGTGCCTGCGGGATATTCTCTTAAAATTGAGAAACTGCCCGAGGAACTTGATAACGACGGCAGTTTGAGGTTATTGAAATTCACACCAACAATACCCGGGAAATTGATCAGGTTAAGGAAAATATTGCGAAGTGTATCAGAAGGCGAAGAACTGCTTGCTCCACCGGCACCGAATTTTGTGATCACATAATAATATCTGCTTTGGGTGTTTCCGCCCGCACCCACATGTGTAAAGGTATTTGTGGCAAGTGTTGCAACAGAGCCTACGTTAGCATATGGTCCGGTTTTGGTGGTAGAAGAGAATACCTCGTAGGATGAGAACTGGGCCCCTGGATCGCTGGACGGAATCCACGTGAGGGTAATATCTCCATTGGTAGAGGTTGCCAAACACCTTAACTGAGGCGCCAACACCTGAGCATTTAAAAAATTAACAATTACGAATATGGCTATGTATCCTACTCTCAATGGGTTATATAACGAATAAAGTTACAAAAAATAGCCCTGTGTTTCAATTTGGCTGATACTGTTTAATTTGATAAAATTGGATATAAACATTTTAGAAAATGAAAAAACTTTTACTATTTATCAGC
>DAISHL010000039.1:0-2971 GCA_036822555.1 Bacteroidota bacterium
AATGATCAGAGTTGAAGAAGTATACTCTGCAGTAGAGAAATCTCTGAATACTTCGGGTGATGTTACATTTAACAATTCGCATCCTGAATATGAAATGGATGCCAAGGTTTTTGGACTGGTTAAGCGTACCTCATAACCGGTGCTTTTCACCCACTAAACTTACTTTTCAGGCCAATTAAATAACGGTTATTTAGCAATAATACCTTAAATTTAACGTTGTATAGCGTATGAACCGTAAAGCGTTACTAATTGTTATTCTTCTTTTTCAGGCATTGCTAGGTCTGTCACAATCACGCATTGGAACCTGGGAAGATCACGTGAACCTGAACAATTGCATCTCTGTTTGCAAATTCAGTGGTAAGATCGTGGCCTGCAACTATTCCGGTTTAGTTGTTTATGACGAGAACGAAAAGACCATTGAAAAGATCAACAAGATCAATGGGTTGAGCGATATCGGTGTGAAATTCCTGTTAGTTAATCCGAATAACGACAGATTAATGGTGGTCTATGAAAATTCCAACATAGACATCATTGATAAAGAATTCAAGATCTATAATTATCCTGATCTTTTCAGAAAGAACTTCAGTGGCAAGAAATCTGTGAACGATGCTTATTTTATTGGTAAGATGGCTTATTTGTCATGTGGCTTTGGCATCGCCACTTTTGACACTGAAAAACTAGAGATCAAAGACACCTACATCATCGGGCCCAATGGAACCAATCTGGAAGTTTACCAGGTTGCATTTGACGATTCACTCATGTATGCTGCAACACAGCTGGGTCTTTTCAAATGCAACAAAAGCAAAGTATTGAATTATTATCAGAACTGGAATTTGGCCAACCCTTTGCTGCCTAATGGAACATATGCCAATGTTGTCAACTACAACAACACTATCCTTACCACCTATTCTCCATTCAAGCAAAGCGGCTTACCCCTTCAAGACACGATTTACCAATACAACGGCTCCAGTTGGGTGAAATTCCCTTATCTGGGCCATCCGTATCACATCAAAAAATTAAAAGTATTCCCAACACACCTGGCCATCATCAATCATTTTGGTAGCCTCTTCTTTGATAAGAACTATAATAACAGTGCCTATGTAACACAATACAATAATTTTGGCACGTATCCTTCTGATGTATGGGTAGATGGAAGTAATTACTGGATCGCTGATCTTGGCTATGGACTTGTGAACACCAAAGGAAGTAACCCGTTCTTTGCGCCAAGTTTTATTTCTGCCAACGGCATGTATAAGAATTTCATTAGTAATATTGATATTCATGACGGACGTATTGCTGTTTCACCAATGCTCATTGAAAATGGAGGCGGCGCCACATTTTCGAGAGCAGGTATTAACCTTTACGAAGATGGTACATGGACCAATCTGCGTAAGGAAGCCACACCGGGAGATACCATCAGTGACTTCTGCTCTGTTTATTTTGACAGAAAAGATAAATCCAGGATATGGGCTTCAAGCTGGATCTATGGTTTAATTGAATATAAGAACAACAACATCGTGAAAATTTATACCGGTGACAATACAGGAGCCATGCAACCTGTTTCTCCCGGATGGTGGAGAACAAGCGGAATGGACATGGATGAGGATGGCAACCTTTATTTTGCTTTGAGCGATGTGCCTAAATATCTATCCATCCGCAAGACCAATGGTACCTTTCAGAATTTCTCATTCGATGGAATAGGAAGATTTGTAAGGAAAGTTATGTGTGATAAAAATGGTCAGGTATGGATTCTTCATGAGAGAGATCAGGGATTAACTGTATGTAAATTCACTAAAGGATCCACATTCTCTTTGCAATCGTATAAGGTTTTGAATAAAAATGCCGGAGGTGGGATTCTGGGATCCAACTCTGTTTATTCAATTGCAGAAGACCTTGATGGTAAGATTTGGGTTGGAACCGCAACCGGCATAAGGGTGTTCAATAGTCCGGCAAATATTCTGAGCGGAGGAAGCATTGACGGCGAACCCATCAAAATCGTTCAGGATGGCAATGTGGAATTACTTTTAGAAAGTGAAGTGGTTACATGTATTGATGTAGATGCTGCAAATAATAAATGGGTAGGGACACAATCCGGCGGTGTGTTCTGTTTCAGCTCTGACGGCCAAAGACAGTTGTTTCATTTCACAACCGACAATAGCCCATTGTATTCCAATGAGATCATTGACATCAAATGCAATAGCAAAACAGGAGATATTTTCATTGGCTCCAATGTTGGATTACAGTCATACAAGAATGTGATCATGGAAGGACAGGAGAACTATACCAACATCACAGCCTATCCAAATCCTGTGAAGCCAAATTATACAGGCAATGTATATATCAGCGGTTTGGTTGACAATTCGATTGTGAAGATCTCTGATGAGGCAGGGAATTTTGTTTGGGAAACCAAAGCTCAGGGGGGAAGAATAGAGTGGCCTTTGAAGACATTTACCGGTAACCGTGTAACATCAGGGGTTTACATTGTGTATGCAGCAATTCCTACCGGCGAGTTAAAAGCTGTAACAAAAGTATTGGTGATTAATTAATGCAGATCAAAGACAGAGCCATTGTATTGCAATGTGTGAAGTACGCAGATAAAAAACACATTGTAAAACTTTACACAGAACATCATGGTGTGCTTAGCTGCTCTGCCCGAGTATCCAACAGTTCATCCTCAAAGATCAAGACATCCAGCCTTATTCCACTTAGCATTCTTGAGGTTGACATTATTGCTAAGGAAAACAAAGATGTGAAAACCCTGGTTGAAGCAAATGCTGCTTTCATTTTCACCGAACTTCACTTTGACCTTAACAAAATAAGCATTGCGCAGTTCTTAGCGGAGATACTCAACAAGGTACTTAAGGAACAAATAGGTCAAACCGAATTGTTCGACTTCATAGCGAAACAAATGGTGGTTCTTGATTCAGCCACTAAGAATTTTTCATCGTTCCACATTCATTTTTTGATCGAT
>DAISHL010000039.1:2981-10707 GCA_036822555.1 Bacteroidota bacterium
ATTAGTCCAAATAGGATTATCCCCTAATAACAACTTCGATACCTCAAACAAATTCTTTGATTGTCGCGAAGGAAAGTTCACTCCATTGGAGCTTCCATTTCCGAATGGATTGAATGAAAGTTCATCAGAATTATTATCACAATTGCTTCGGGATAAAGACCCGGACCACACTCTCGATCCTGCCTCAAGGAACATGCTGTTGGACACCCTATTGGCCTATTACAGATACCATATTCCGGGATTCAACGAAATAAAAAGCTGGGATGTGCTTAAAGAGGTATTTGCAGGTTAGTCGTTGTAAATATTCCAGAAACTTGTTTTAAATCCTAAATAGAAATATGGGTTTTCAAGCTGGTATCCCATGGCACTTTTTTCGCTGCGCTGAATATATCCCAATTCTACACGCGCGTTCAAGTTGGGGATCAGATAATAGGTGAGTTTAATATCACTTTGCATAAGTGTATGCTTGTCACCCTGGGTGGTTTTGTGTCCAAATTCATACGGCCGTGTGATATAACTCTTGAAGATATTTTGTCCCAAATTACTTGAGGTTCCAAGCGTATCCTTACCTACAAGAACATATGTGCCTTTGATGGTGAGTTGAAAGTTATTCTTTCTGAAATTGATGATGCCCAGCATTTCCCTAAAGTTGGCCCCGTATGGATGTGCCTAGGGCAATCCGTAGTGGGCATAGTTCTGTGCTATTAAACAGTGTGTGTATGTATATGGCCTTACTTCGTTATACTCTGCCTGCATGCTTAATCCCTTTATCCCAAGGGCATTCACATAGGTCATGCCGAATTGCCAGGCCTGTTTGTTAGCCCACCATCCTCTGCGCGCTCTTATCTCCTTTAAAAAAAATTCATCAAGACCTAACTGCGCATATACCTTCAATGTTCGCGCAATACGTCCGTTAATATTCAAGCCCATGAATGAATTATCGGGCGAACCAACTGAATACTCCAGTGGCCTGAAAAATATGATTGGGTTCAGGTAATTCACATCAAAACTTCTCACCTGATTTGAATCTGTTCCTCTCCATACTACATTTTCAAATAAGCCAACACTAAATTCTTTGGTTATGTTCCAATTCAAATAGTGAAACGTTGCAAATTTACTTTGGTAATCTTTCTTAATTCCTCTGGCCCCTGTTGCATCTTGCATATACGTATACCAAACATTGTATTGAATGTTCCAAATATTGGTATTAATTCGAAGGTAAGGATATGGGTTTGCGTAGTCACTCAACAACACCGACCTGTATCCATCCCCAATAAAATGCCTGTCTCGACCAGCCTGAAAATTGAAAACCTTATTATTCTTTGGCGAGTATGAAACATAGCCAAAATAATCAAACACCTGATAGCCTCTGTTTGCACTGCCATACACCTGCCCTAGCCCAGGCAAGATCATGCCCGCAGAATATAAAGAATCCATGTAAAAAGGCAGTTTAATGTTTCCGCCGAAAGCAGTACCTGAAAACGTGAAATCATTATTGATATTCAATCGAACATTTGTGCCGGCTATCAATTCCTGTATTGATTTTGACTGCAGCACGTCATACCCTGCCGTAGCATTAAGAATTGGATGCACCTGCAACTGATACTGGTTGCGTTTGTGAGGCTGATCATTGAATGTTTTGCTTAAGAATTGATTTCTGATATAATAATGATCAAAAGGCACAGAAGAGTCCTTTGCATGCAAAACAGTGGATCCTAAATATGGCTTGAAAGAAGAGTGAAATTTCTGATCAGGCATTTGTATGTGCCAGTAATCAATACTTTGCTGAAGGTCAGGGTTAATGAAAAGATTCTTTGCCAAGGGATCATTTTGAGCACTTGCAAAGCCACAAAGCAATGCAAACACACCAACAATCGTTTTAAGATCAGGAAACTTTAGCATGTTTACGGTTTACTACCAATACCAATACCAGAAAAATGAGCGCAAGAGAGATCACACTTAAAAGACCTATACTGGCATCTGGAATAAAATAATCAAGTACACCTACACCAATGGTCAGCAATGTGAAGGCATAAATTATTATAACGGTTTTGGCATGACTAAATCCTCTGTGTAAAAGATGATGGTGTATATGGTTCTTATCTGCCATGAATGGCGATTGCCCTCTAATGGCGCGAATAATAAAAACGCGCAGCGTATCAAGCAATGGATAAATGATCGCTGCGATCACAAAGATGGGCTTAGAAATATGTACCCAAAAACTATCTAGTTTCTCTACCGGATACTCGATCAGTTTAATGGCCAATACGCAAACAAATAATCCTATGATCAGTGACCCTGAATCACCCATGAATATTTTGGCCGGACTGAAGTTGAATACCAAAAAGCCAAGCAAAGCGCCAGCCAATGAAAAGGAAAGTGCTGCCAATGAATAATTGCCTGCAAAAACAAACCAAACACCAAATGCCCAGCAAGCGATCATGCCTACGCCCGCTGCCAATCCGTCAACACCATCTATCAAATTGAAGGCATTAACCACCACCACGTAGGTAAACAACGAAAGAAAAACACTTGCCCAATATGGGATTTCCCATACGCCAAACACTCCATACAAACTGGTGATCCTGATGTTCCCTATCAGCACAAGGATCAGCGCCACCAAAATATGAGCGAACAGTTTCTTTACGGCAGCAGTTCCGATGATGTCGTCTTTTACACCAACAAAAAACAACAGCAAACTTGTAGCAATTATAAGTTTGAACTCTTCAATAGACCTAAAGATCTCATCGTATAATGCACCATCACCAACCTTGTACCACAATGCATAAGAGAACATAGTGGCGGCATAAATGATGATACCACCAACTGTTGGCACTGAGCGTTTGTGGATCTTTCTCTCTTCTGCCGGCACATCTGTCAGGCGCTTAAGTATGGCCACACGGATCAATGCGGGGGTTGCATACAGTGCTACACCAAAAGACGTTAAATATACCAGGATAAGTTCTAACATTAAAAGTCGTAATAAATATTATAGAGATTAGTTCTGATGCTAAAGTTCAAATAAGATGTAGTAAGATTTGGTGTATTAAAGTTATAAAATTTCTGGTATCTGTATACATACCCCAGGCTAACGTTCAAATTATATGCAGGATTAATAAGATATCCCAAATTAAAGAAGAATAAGGATGTATTATACAATTTCTCTTTGTTCAACTGAATATCCTGATTCAAATATCTGGCATTGCCAAAGAAACGCTTGTATTTGTAGTCACCAAGAACAACGAGCTCACTGCCACTCCCTGGTGTAAAGGCAAGACCTTGGTTGTAGTGCGAATAGGATTGATTGGTTACCGCGCCGAGTGGAGAATTATATGACGATTCGCTTACATCATTATACTCAAGTTGTGTCATAAAATTCTTTATTCCCAAGGCATCAAACCATTTTGCTCCCGCCTGAAAACCTATTCCGTTTCCGGTTGACTTTGCGCTACCAAGATCATCAGCCATCACCTGTCCATATACCTGTATTGCATCGGTGATCTTGATTTTCATGTCTGCACCAATAAGCACATTGTTTGTGTTATTGAGTCCGTAATAGGCTGCATGAGAGAACAGAAGCGGATTAGCATACATCAGGTTCAATTGTTGCTTATTCTTTGAATTACCAGATTGCCAGATAATGCCCTGGAACAATCCTACATTAAGGAATTTTGTGGCATTCAAACTTAAATACTGAAAACTTGCGGGCTTCTTTTGAAATAACCGTTCCGCGTTTGGTACCGGAATTGCCGTTGCCGGTTCAAGATTCATGAGTACTGCATACAGATTGGTGTATTGCAATAGCCCCTTGAACCATTGCTGTGTGATACGAGCAAAAGGATAGTTGAATGCATTATCGCTTAAGAACAACGAACGGTACCCTTCACCTATCTTATGTTTGCCGTGACCAAATTGCAAATTCAGATTTTTGATGGGCTGATAAGAAACAAAACCGGATGCAAAGGCGTAATCGAATCCTGTGCTTTTGAACGATTTATGTCTCCCTTGTCCGGGAACAACAGCTGTCGCTTTTGCGTAACTCCTTAGATAAGATGGGAAAAAGGATTGGTTTTCTGCGAACAGTGTTTCTATATACACATCATTTCCTATGTATGCCGACGCTATTAATCCACGTGTGTTGGTAATGAGTTTCTCTTTTGTAGAATCAACAAGATCACGACCAAGTTGTAAGTTCAATAGAGGATCTACTCTCAGTTTGAAATTCTCTTTCTTCGGTTCAATGCCGATCAAATGCTTATAAAAAACAAGGTCTAGGGCAGGGTCCTCTGAAATGTATTTGAATACAACATGGCTATCTGCCTCATGCACGAACTTAGGCGAAAAAAAATGAATGTATGGTTTTACTCCCGAATGAATTGAGGAATCTTTTTTTGCAAGCTTCCTTTCGGTAAGAAGTGAAAAAAAAAAATCGTTGGGTAAATTGTAAAACTGGCCTTTAAGAGAGAAGCAAGTGCATATGAAAATTATAGCAGATATGTAGCGTACAAAACTCAAACCATCTCATTTACCAAACCTTTACTCCTTTTTTCTCTTTGAAATCCTTATAAACTTCTTCAATACCTTGGCGAAGTTCAATTTTATGTTTCCATCCTAAAGAATGCAGGTAACTTACGTCCATTAGTTTTCTTGGCGTACCATCAGGCTTAGTAAGGTCATGTTTGATCTCTCCGGTATATCCTACAATATCCTTGATCATCAATGCCAGATCTTTGATTGAAAGATCAACCCCTGTTCCAATATTCACATGTTGGGTTCCGCTATATGTATTCATCAGATACACGCAAGCATCTGCCATATCATCTGCATGCAGGAATTCTCTTAACGGTTTTCCTGTTCCCCACATTTCAACGTTAGGCTCGTTGTTCTCTTTCGCTTCATGAAATTTTCTGATGAGCGCAGGAAGAACATGCGAATTGTTCAAATTATAATTGTCGTTTGGACCGTATAAATTTGTTGGCATCACCGAAATGAAATCACAACCATACTGGCGGCGGTAATTCTCACACATCTTGATGCCCGTGATCTTTGCGATGGCGTAAGGTTCATTTGTGTCCTCGAGATAGCCACTCAGCAAATACTCCTCTTTAAGTGGCTGTGGTGCCAGTTTTGGATAAATACAAGAAGAGCCAAGGAAGAGTAATTTCTTTACCTGATTCACGTAGGCGCTGTGAATAACATTGTTCTGGATCATCAGATTATCGTACAAGAATTCTGCACGATACACATTATTTGCCTGTATCCCGCCTACCTTTGCTGCCGCCAGGAATACATAATCAGGTTTTTCTGCAGCAAAAAAATCAGCCACTTGTTTTTGATCACGAAGGTCTAATTCCTTTGAACTGCGCAGTACAAAATTTGTATATCCCTTGTTTTGAAGGTTTCTGTGTATGGCTGAACCAACCATACCCTTGTGACCTGCAATGTATATTTTGGCATTGAGTTCCATACGTATTACTCGTGTTGGTTCAATACTTTATGCCCGCCTTCCATCAGATACTTGTCGCGTTTGAACAGTTCAAGATCTGCTGCAACCATTTCTTTGCAAAGTTGTTCAACAGTGCGCTTTGGTTCCCAACCAAGCTTTGCCTTGGCTTTGCTGGCATCACCTACCAAGAGGTCAACCTCAGCTGGACGGTAATATTTTGGGTCTATTTCAACCAATACTTCTCCGGTTACTTTATTGTAGCCCTTTTCGTTCTCTCCGCTTCCTTTCCATTCGATGGCTATACCAACTTCGTTAAAACTCATTTCAATGAACTTACGAACGGTGATCTTTCTTCCTGTAGCAAGCACAAAATCATCCGGTTCATTTTGCTGCAGCATCAGCCACATTCCCTCTACGTAATCCTGTGCATGACCCCAATCGCGTTCAGAATCAATGTTCCCCATGTAAAGTTTGTCCTGCATTCCTAAACTGATCTTTGCTACACCGCGAGTGATCTTACGTGTTACAAATGTTTCTCCGCGCAATGGACTCTCATGATTGAACAGAATTCCGTTACATGCATACATACCGTAACTTTCGCGGTAGTTCTTTGTGATCCAGAAGCCATAGAGTTTGGCCACGCCATATGGAGAACGAGGATAAAACGGTGTGGTCTCCTTTTGAGGGATCTCTTGCACCAAGCCATACAACTCACTGGTAGAAGCTTGATAAAAACGTGTTTTATGTTCAAGACGAAGGATACGAATTGCCTCCAGAATGCGGAGTGTACCCAATGCGTCTGAGTTTGCTGTGTACTCAGGGGTTTCAAAACTAACCTTAACGTGACTTTGTGCGGCCAAATTGTAGATCTCATCCGGCTGCACCTCCTGAATGATGCGAATAAGATTGGTGCTATCTGTGAGATCACCGTAATGCAATTTGAAATTCACATTCTTCTCGTGCTGATCCTGATATAAATGATCGATCCTGTCTGTATTAAACAATGAACTACGGCGTTTAATGCCATGTACGGCATAGCCTTTGTTCAACAAGAACTCTGCCAAATAGGCCCCATCCTGACCGGTTACCCCTGTAATTAAAGCTACTTTACTCATATTTTCCAATAAACAACAATATTACGAAAAATTATGAATTTATTGTAGTTTTAATCCCTTTCCAACCCCTTAATTTTGCTTATATTTACCCATATTTTTATATCATGAAACCTACATTCACCAGAAAGAATTATTTGATACTTGTAACGGGCATAATTTTAATAGGATTGGGTTATTTGTTGATGATGGGCGGTGGCAGTGAGGATCCTAATGTGTTTAATCCGGCAATATTTGATACCCAAAGGATCACCGTGGCACCTATCGTTTGCCTCATTGGTTTTGCAACCATCATCGTTGCCATCATGTGGAAGGACAAATCTGAAGCTTCAGCTGACGTAAAAAAATAATCCGAATGGACACTGTAAATTCATCAGTAAAACCATCCTTAGACCCACCTGAGAAATAGAACACGGTCAGAAAAGTGATCATCATCTCTACACTGATCCTAGTGATTGGCCTATCTGCTTACTACTTCATTTGCGGCATGACCTATAGTGAAGGAACGCGTTCGGGTGTGCTTACCAAAGTATCTAAAAAAGGATATGTATTTAAGACCTATGAAGGCGAATTGAACGTTGGCGGCCTTGATCAGGGGGATGGAACGATCATGCCCATGACCGTTTTTAAATTTTCCATTGAAGACGAAAGAACTTACAAGAAATTAGATGAATTGCAGGGCAGAAAAGTGATCCTCCATTATAACCAAGTCATAAAGAATTTTGTTTGGCAAGGTGAGACCAATTATTTTGTTGATGATGCTAAAGCCATGAATAAGTGATATGACCTACCTTGAAGCATTGATCATTGCTGTAATTGAAGGCCTAACTGAATTTTTACCGATCTCTTCCACGGGCCATATGATGCTCGGAACAGCCATTTTAGGAATAGAGCCTACCCCATTTGTAAAATTATTCACTGTAGCCATTCAGCTCGCTGCCATACTAAGTGTTATTGTACTGTATTTTAAGCGCTTCTTTAAAAGTGTGGGATTCTATTTTAAATTACTGGCAGCCTTTGTTCCTGCGGCCATTGCCGGAGTTTTGCTTGGCGACCAGATAGATGCTGCGCTTGAGAACCTTTGGGGCGTGGCCATCGCGCTTTTGGTAGGGGGCGGGGGATTGGTGTTTGCAGACCAATGGTTCAATAAAGAAGAGATCGCAACAGA